>JASJEC010000019.1 GCA_030064845.1 Kiloniellales bacterium | reverse complement strand
CGACCCCGTCTCGGCGCGGATCGCCGAGGATCTCGGCTTCGAGATGGGCATGTACGCCGGCTCTACCGCCGCGCTGACCGTGCTCGGCGCGCCCGACCTGATCCTGCTCACCCTCACCGAGTTCGCCGGGCAAGCGCACCGCATCTCGCGGGCCTCGGGGCTTCCGCTGCTGGCGGACGCCGATCACGGCTACGGCAACGCGCTCAACGTCATGCGCACGGTCGAGGAGCTGGAAGCGGCCGGGATCGCCGGGCTGACCATCGAGGACACGGCCCTTCCCCGGGGCTTCGGGACCGGCGAGACGGCGCTGATCACCCAGGAGGAGGGCGTCGGCAAGATCGCCGCGGCCGTCGCCGCGCGCGGCGACCCCGGGCTGGTCATCGTCGGGCGCACCTCGGCGGCCGGGATCACCGGGGTCGAGGACGCCATCGCCCGGGCCAAGGCCTACGAGCGGGCCGGGGCCGACGCCATCTTCCTCCTGGGCATCAAGCCGGGGGCGGAGCTGGAGGCGGCGGCCGCCGAGCTCGAGCGGCCGCTGATTCTCGGCCCCGGCTTCACCGACCGCGAGGCCCTGGCCCGTCTCGGCGTGCGCATCTGTCTGCAGGGCCACCAGCCCTTCGCCGCCGCGACCCAGGCGATCCACGACACGCTGAAGGCGCTGAGGGACGGCACGCCGCCCGCCGAGCTGAAGGGCCTCGCGTCGAAAGAGCTGACGGCCCGCGCGACGCGGGCGTCCGACTACGCGGAGTGGATCAAGCGCTTCCTGTCCTGAATGTCTCCGAGAGCGTCAGTCTTCCGCCGCGGCGAAGCCGGAACCGGCCTTCTCGTAGGCCTTGCGCGGTGGCGCGAAGACGTCGATCACCGTAACACCCTCGGGACCCGATTCCATGGTGTGCGGCGCGTTGCCCGGCGTGCGCCAGAAATCGCCCTTGGCGACTGGCACGGTCAGATCGCCCTGGAAACGGGTCGCCGAGCCCTGGATGCAGAAGCCCCACTGCTCCTCGGGGTGGTGATGTAGCGTGCCTTTGCGGTTGGGCTCGAAGCGGACGATGGAGATCATCGCCTGGTCGCCGCTGTAGACCGTCGTCGTGATCCCCGGCGCCAGCTCGCGCGAGATCCCGCCCTCCAGGTCGTCCAGGTTGAAGAAGTTCTCGGGCCGCATTGCACACTCCACTTACTATCGTGATGACAAGGCAAAGGTCATGCTAGCAGGCGGGGTTCCACTGGTTCCAGGGTGCAGAGCGAGCCGCGGGGTGCGGTTTGGAGGCGGGAAGAATTGTGCCGGGCGCGACTTTAGAGAAGACCAGCATTCGGACAGCGTTGACTACAAGCGATTGCAATCTCGCTGAGTCTACGCGATAGTTGATTGTATTAGTGGATCTCTAAATTACTTGTGCGGCGCTGCGGACGCTCGCGGGAAACTGACAACGGGATGGAGACGGCGGCGGCAGTCTTGAAGAGCGGCCTGATCGTATGGCTGTTCCTGCTCATCGGTGTCGTGCTGCTCAAGGCACTGACCGGCGAGATCAGACTAAACGGCCTGTTCAGGGAGCAGGGATCGCCCGGTAACGCGCAGGACACGCCCGCCTATCTCCCCTCCAGGGTGCAGTCCTTGATCGCCTTCCTGCTGATAATCGGCGGCTACGCCCTCCTCGTCCTGGATAGCGGGCCGGTCATGAACGCGGAAAACAAGCCATCCCTTCCCGATGTGCCCGAGAGCCTGTTGGCCGTCTTGGTGGGCAGCAACGGCCTCTATTTGGCGGGCAAACTCTTCAAATCATAGTGCTGGAGAAGACGATGAACGCGCCGGACATATCGCACATTGGCTTTATTGCCATCACCGTCATTTTGCTGGGCTTCGCCGCCACGGTCCTCTGGTTGATCGTCACGAACAAGATCGACCTGAAGGGCCTGGTCTCCGAACCGATCGACCCGAACAACAGAGAACTGGGCCAGAAAGCGAGCCTCTCCCGCTTTCAGTTCCTGATCTTCACTTTCGTCATCGCGGGACTCTACCTCCTGCTCTGTATCGAGACCGGCGCCTTCGTGGAGATCCCGACAAACGTGCTCGGTCTCCTGGGCATCAGCGGCGGCAGCTTCGTGGTGTCCAAGGCGGTCGGCAGTCAAAAGGACAAGGGCAAGCAGGGCGACAAGAAGCCAGACGCTCCGCAACAGCCGGGTTAGGCATGGAGTAGGCGAGCCGTGTTCCGAAAGACTCAATTGGCGATCTGTTCGGCCGTTCCGATCCTTGCAGCTGCCCTGCTCGGCTCGGCCGGGGCCCAGGAGGTGACCGACCCGGAGACCTGCCGAGAACTCTGGGAAGAGATCGGGCTGCCCGGCATTGAGAAGGACTTCGGCGAAGGCGACTTCGTTCATGTCTGCCACGACGGATTTCTCACCCTCCACAACAACACGACCAAGACCCCCGACTGGGTGCTGCAAAGGATGACGGCCGAGCAGGTCAGCGGCGACAATCACCGGCCCAAGAAAAGCTTCGTGCAGGAAAGAGCGGCGCCCAGGGACCGCCGCGCGAGGAATCAGGACTACACAAACAGCAGCTTTGCGCGGGGCCATCAGGCGGCCTCGGAGGACTACAACTTCGACCTCGATATGATGAAGGGCACCTTCGTCTACTCCAACGCCTTGCCGCAGATCGGGGCCGGCTTCAACAGCGGTGTGTGGTCCGGTCTCGAAGGCTTGGTCCGAGATGTGGCTCGTTCGCGCGGCGTGATTTATGTGATCAGCGGCCCGGTCTATCAGCCAGCCAGCGGCGACGAGATCCTGCTACCTGCCACGAGCAACCCTTGTGGCGCGGAGATCCGGCTTCCGGCCCCGGCGAAGCAGTCGATCTGCGACGCGAACGATGACGACGCCACGGTGCGCTGCGAGGCCGGGGTGGCCGTTCCCGCCGGGCTGTTCAAGATCATCTACGATCCGGCACGCCAAAGGGCCAATGCCTATCTGCTCCCGAACCTCAACCACAGCCCGCTCAAGGACGGCGCGAGCAACCGCAGCTATCTGCCACGGTTCCGCGTTTCGGTCCGTCTCTTGGAGGAGATCATCGAGACCGACATGCTGACAGCCCTGTCATCGCGTCAGCAACGGGTCATCGAGGAGAGCTGCCCCGCTTCCTTCTTTCACTGAAGTCACGCAAGCGGCGGGGATAGCGGTCTTGCCGGCTACCAGCGCCGCCGGGCCCGGTTCCAGCGGTAGAGCTCGGCGGCGAAGGCGTTGTAGGCCCAGCGGAACAGCGTGCGGACCAGGGGCAGGGCGCCGACCCGCGCCAGCCAGCCCTGCCCCGGCGTGAGGCGCCAGAGCGCTACGAAGGCCTCGGCGCCGACCCTGAGCCTGCCGGCGCCGTCGACCACGTGGAGACGCTCGCGCACGAACTCCAGATCCCCGCCGACCTCGGCCGCGGCCGCGTTGTCGGCGTGGACGTCGATCCATTCGACCTCAGCCTCGCGACCCGACAGCGAGCGCCGCTGCAAGCGGATCCCGGCGTCGCAGACCGGGCAGGCCGAGTTGTAGTAGACTCTGGTCTTGGCCATGGCCTGAATCTGGTCAGCCCCACCGGCCGCCGCAAGCGGAGCCAGCCCCTTGAGCACCATCGCCCTGAAGCGCGCCTACGAGCCGCCCGACCCCGGAGACGGGATCCGCATCCTGGTCGAGCGGCTCTGGCCGCGCGGACTGACCAAGCAAAAGGCGGCTATCGACCATTGGACCAAGGAGATCGCCCCCAGCCCCGAACTGCGCCGCTGGTACGGTCACCGGCCGGAGCTCTGGCCGGAATTCCAGCAGCGCTACCGGGCAGAGCTCGACGCCAACCCGGACGCCGTCGCCGCGCTGCGGGCGCTCTGCGCCGAAGGCCCGGTTACCTTCGTCTACGCCGCGCGCGACGAGGAACGGAACAGCGCGACCCTTCTGAAGGCCTATTTGACCGATTAGTCAGCGACGGAACCCGGAAACCGGCGGGGCGCGGAAGCAGCGCGGGATGACCGGCCAGTCCTGGGTCAGGAAATAGGCGTAGGTCCCTTCCGGGAACTCGGGCGTCACCGTGGTCCGGCCGTTGCATTGGTCCAGCGTGCCGCTGCCGACGCGGAATTCGTAGTCGGTGACGAAGGTGCCGTCGTAGTAGCCGCCAGGATTGTCCCCGCCGCTCGGGCGCCGGCCGACCTTTCGGCGATAGCTCGAGGTCATCTCGATCACAGGCGAGCCCGCATCGCTCGGGTCGGCATGGCCGGCGAGCGCGTAGATCGGGAAACCGTCGGCGGCCCAGCCGATCAAGGGCGAATGCCTGTCGGAGGGAACATCGAAGGCCTCGAGCAGCAGCGTCGGGAGTCCGTGGTAGTGGTAGGCGCCGCTCGGCTGCACGTGGGCGTGGTTGGCGTCGAGCCCGAGGGGAACCGCGCCGGACAGCGCCTCGTAGCGCCAACCGGTCGAGGGGCGGCCGAGGTAGTACTCGGCGGCGACCGGCTCGAAGGGAACGCCGTTCATGGCCCACCCGAAGGGTCCAGGGCCGACGACCAGGGGACGCGACGCGATCTCGGGATCGAGCGGCAGGCGCACCAGGGTCGACTGCTCCGCAATGCGGTTCGGGTTGCCGGAATTGGGAAAGACGCCGGTCTGGTGGTTCGGGATGCCGTTGGCCCGGATGACCCGCCACCCGCCTTCGACGGTGACGTTGGCCCGGCTGCGGCCCTGGGGCCAGGCGGTCGCCGGGTAGAGCGCCGGATCGCCCTCGGACTGGACCACGGTATGGACTCTCAGCCGCCGTTCGCCGCCGCCCCGCTGCGGCGGCCCGCCCTCGGGCACGCAGGCGAGGCGCCCCTCACCAGGCGTGACCCGGCAGGCGCCGTCGAGGCTGCCCCGGGGCGTGCGCATCGTGCAGGCCTCGCCTTGGACCGCGCCGTCGCAGGCAGCGAAGGCCTCCGGCGGCGGTCCGCCCCGCGGCGCCTGGGCCCGGAGGTCGCCCGCGCCCCATCGGTCCTGCGCGAGGAAGACGCCGGCGAAGGCGCCGGCCACGACGGCGGCGAAGACCATGCGCTTCATGCTTCTCTCTCGTCTCGACCCTCGAAGGCAACCAACGCCTAACGGCGGATTTCGAGCCAACCCGCCGGTGCAACCACCCGGCATGGCATTTCAGCGCGCGAATCCGCTCGTCTTCAACAGTGTTATGGACCGGCTAGAGCCATATACCGGCAGGCCGAAGCGGTCCTTCTCCTGAATACCGCGCGCATCGAGGCGTTTCCCTTCGAGCCGCTCCTGCACTAGCCTCATGTGATCGCAAATTCGGGGGCAAGGATCCATGCAACTCTTCGATCTATCCGGCAAGGTGGCGGTCGTGACCGGGGGCAACGGCGGCATCGGCCTCGGCATGGCGCGCGGCCTGGCCGAGGCCGGCGCGGCCGTCGCCGTGGTCGGGCGCAACGCGGCCAAGAACGCGGCGGCGGTCGAGGCCCTCGCCACCCTGGGCGCCCGAGCGGCCGCCTTCGAGGCCGACGTGCGCGACGCCGACGCGGTCGCCGCGACGGTCGAGGCGGTCACGGCCGAGTTCGACGGGCTCCACATCCTGGTCAACAACGCCGGCACCAACGTCCGCAAGCGGCCGGAGGAACTCTCGGAAGAGGACTGGCATCTGGTCCTGGATACCAACTTGACCAGCGCCTTCCTCTGCGCCAAGGCGTGCTACCCGGCGTTGAAGGCGGCCGGCGGCGGCAAGGTGCTCAACAACGGCTCCATGCTTTCGCTGTTCGGCTCGCCCTGGGGCTCACCCTACGGCGCCTCCAAGGGCGGCATCATGCAGCTGACCCGCTCACTCGCCACCGCATGGGCGCCGGACAACATCCAGGTAAACTGCTTCCTGCCCGGCTGGATCGACACCGACCTGACCCGCAACGCCCGCAGAGAGGTGCAGGGTCTCAACGAGAAGGTCCTGGCCCGCACCCCGGCGGGGCGCTGGGGCACGATCGAGGACATGGCCGGCCTGGCGGTCTTCCTGGCCAGCCCCGCCTCGGACTTCATCACCGGCACGGCGATCCCGATCGACGGCGGCTTCTCGATTGCGATCTAGAAGTCGCGCAACCCCTTGATCGTCATGCCCGGACTTGATCCGGGCATCCAGGGCCAGGGGCACGACGGCCTCGGTCTTCCTGGATGGCCGGATCAAGTCCGGCCATGACGAGAAAAAGGGGGATCGGTCGGGGCGGGGCTGAGGTCCAGCGTAAGTCTGGATTTACGAAAGCGGCTGTTGTTTGAGTGAATTGAAGGTTTCGCTTACAAGACCGGAATGTCGATCCGCAATCTCCGGACCCTGATCGCGGTCGCCGATCAGGGCACCTTCACCGCCGCCGCCGAGGCGGTCCACGTCACCCACGCCGCAGTCAGCCAGCAGATGAAGGCGCTCGAGGAGGAGTGGCAGGTCGCGCTCTTCGACCGGAGCCGCCGGGCGCCCGAGCTGACGCCGCTCGGCAAGGCCCTGGTCGCCCGCGCGCGCGAGATCGTCGCGGCCTACGACGGTATTCTCGCCTCGGTTTCTGGCGAGGCCGGCTTCCGGGGCGAGCTCAACCTCGGCGCGGTGCCGACCACCTTGACCGGGATGGTGCCCTTCGCGCTCGCCATGCTGAAGAAGGAGCACGCCGAGCTCCACGTTCGCGTCGTGCCGGGGCTGACCACGGAGCTGGCGGCGCAGGTCGAGCGCGGCGCTTTGGACGCGGCGCTGGTCACGCGCATGGCGCCCCTGCCGCGCCGCCACGAGTGGCGCGAGGTCGCGCGCGAGGCCTTCGAGCTGCTGGCCGCCCGAGAGGCGGCGAGCGACGATCCCGCCGAACTCCTGCGGAGCAACCCCTATATCCGCTTTTCGCGTCAGGCCGTGGTCGGCGCCCAGATCGAGGCCTGGCTGCAGGCACGAGGCATCGAGGTGACGGAGAGCATGGAAATCTCCGACCTCGGCATCATTTCCAGCCTGGTCCACGCCAACCTTGGGGTCTCCATTGTTCCCAGGCAGGCCGTGGCCGCGCCGAATTCCCTGCCCCTCAAGCGGATCGCGCTTTCCCCGGGACCGGAACCGCGGGTGCTGGGACTGCTCGCCCGTTCCGACAGCGTCAAGCTCCCGGTGCTGGACCGCCTCCTGAACCATCTGCTGAAAGCGGCGGAGATAGGCCGCTTCGACGGCGATCCGCCGGCGCGCTAACCGATCTAGCGGCTGCCAAGTAAGCGCTAACCGCCACCATCACCCTTCGACAAGGGGCGTAGCCCGGCGCTTCGCGCGGGTGAGGGCGAAATGGTTCAGTTACCTACCCTCATCCTGAGCTTGTCGAAGGATGACGTCGATCAAGGGCTCGAAACCTTGCAACCGTCCACTAGCCGATCAGCTCGTCGGTCCGGTCGTCGGTTTCGCCGAAGCGCTTCAGGACGGCCGGGCGCGTGCCCTCGTAGGCCTTCTCCAGGCCGGCGGCGATCTTGGCGTTCTCGCGCTCGAAGAGGCAGTTGCCCTCCATGTCCGAGGCGACCAGGAAGGGCCCCATGTTCTCGGCCTCCATCACCCACATGGCCTGGGCGAGGCCCAGCTCCTCGCGCCAGTGCAGCCCCTTGACCGACTTGATCCCGCGGCCGAGCAGCGCGCCGGTGCCGTAGCCGACCGTGGTCAGGTAGAGCGCGCCGTTGGGCACGAACTTGGTCCGGTAGTCCTCCGGGCTCATGCCGCCCTTGCCGATGATCAGCTTGGCGCCCGACAGGCGGAACCACTCGGCGATCCACTTGGAGAAGCGGAAACTCGCCGTCGCCGTGACCGCGCCCATGTCGAAGCTGCCGTCCTCGCGCTGGGCCGCCGCCGGCGCGCAGTGGAAGTTGGCGGCGCTCTCCGCCGGCAGGTTCATGGGCAGCGGGTGGCCCTCCTCGATGGCGCGCTTGTAGACGCCCTCCCGGCCGGTGTAGAGCACCCCGTCCAGGTGCACGATGTCGCCGAGCTTGAGCGCCTTGAGCGCCTCCCGCGTGGGGGTCGTGCTGAGTCGGATGCGTTTCGGACCGGGCATGAGGCCTACTCCGCCGCCAACGGGACGGCCGGCCAGTCGACCGTCTCGCGCCGCTGGTAAGGGGTGAACCACTCGGGGTCGGTGCGCTCCTCGACCCGGCCGTCGGACCAGAGCCGCGCGACCGCCCGGCGCGACGACAGGCAGAAGGCGTGCACGCTCATCTGCATGCCGCCGGTGTGGCAGTAGCCGACCTCGATGTGGCAGTCGACCACCATGGACTTGCCGACGAAGCCCATGGCGCCCATGCCGATGGAGTTTCCGAGCTCCTTGAAGGCCAGCTCGAGCTCGGCAATCTTCGGGTCCGGGTTGCGGTCGCCGACCACGCGCAGGCAGGCGGCCCGCTTGCCGAGCACCATGCAGGCGTCCTTCGATCCGCCCAGGCCGATGCCGATGATCGCCGGCTGGCAGGCCAGGCCCCGCTTGCCGAAGGCGACCAGGCTGTCGAGATAAAAGCGCTTGATGCCCTCGATCCCGTCCGAAGGGAAGAGCATGCGGTAGTCGGTGCCGAAGAGGCCGCCCTTGTGCACCGTGATCAGGTCGATCCAGTCGCCCTCGGGCTCGAAGGCGTACTCGATCTCCGGCGCCTGGATACCGACGTTGTTGTCGTGGTCGGTGCGCCACAGCGGGTGCACCCGGTTCGGGCGCAGCGGCACGTCGCTGGTCGCCTTCGCCGTCGCCCGGCGCAGAGCCTGCTCCAGCGCCACGGGGCCGCCCTCGATCCGCGCCTCGTTGCCCATCTTGACGTACCAGCGCGGGCAGCCGGTATCGCCGCACATAGCCCGGCGGTCCTCCTTGGCGGCCTCGTAGTTCTCCAGCATGGCCTGGAGCACGAAGGCGGAGAGATCGCCGTCCTCCTCGCGGGCCGCCTGCTTTAGGCCCGCCAGGTAGTCTTCCGGGATCTCGATCGCCGCCTTCGCCATCAGCCTCTCGGCGGTCGACTGGATCAGGTCCAGGGGGATCATGCCGCGGACTCCCTCTCTCGTTGCGGCGGCTCCGCCACCAGGGTTTCCGGCTCGCCCTCGGGCAGAACGGTCTCGCCCGGCCGGACGATGGTGAACTTGACCGGCTCGCGGGTCACCGAGAGCGCGTCGCCCGCCTGCCGCGCCACGGTGAAGTAGCTGGCCTCGAGATCGCCCTCCTCGGGGAAGTCCTCGCGGTGGTGCGCGCCGCGCGAGTTCTCCCGCGCCAGGGCCGCCCGGGCGATGACCGCGGAGGTCTCGGCCAGCGAGGCCAAGTTCAGCCAGTCGTGCCAGGTCAGGTTGAAGGCCCGGTTGTCGTCCGCGACCCCGGTCTCGCCGAGCTCGTCCGCGATGCCCGCGATCTGCGCGAGCCCCCGCTCCAGCCCCGCCGCCGAGCGCACCACGCCGACGTGGTCCCACATGGCGTCCAGCAGGGCGCGGCGCAGCGGCCGGAGCGAGCCCGCCGGCTTGCCGAAAGGCGCGCTCGCCCGCGCGATCTCTGCCGCCAGGACCTCTTCGTCCGGGTCGCGCAGGGCGCCGACGCGCCGGATGTCGGCGCCCATGGTTTCGCCGGCGATCCCGCCGTAGA
Source organism: Kiloniellales bacterium (assembly GCA_030064845.1). NCBI lineage: Bacteria > Pseudomonadati > Pseudomonadota > Alphaproteobacteria > Rhodospirillales > Kiloniellales bacterium. The sequence continues at coordinate 66,007 of JASJEC010000019.1, read as the reverse complement.
CGGTCGAGTTCGCAACCCCGTTGCCGCCCAGGCGGTTGGAGCCGTGCGCGCCGCCCGAGTCCTCGCCGGCGACGTAGAGCCCCTCCAGTGCCGTGCGGGTGTCCGGGTCGACCACGACGCCGCCCATCAGGTAGTGGGCGGTCGGGACCACCTCGACCCGGCCGCCCGCCAGGTCGAAGCCGCAGTCGGCGCAGCGCTTGACCATGCCCTTGAACTTCCGGGCGACGTTTTCCGGCCCCAGATGCGCCATGGAGATGAACACGCCGACCTGGTCCGGATCGTTGTTGCGGCGCATCTCGTCGTAGATCGCCCGGCTGACCACGTCGCGGGTCGCGCGCTCGCCCTTGGGGTCGTACGCGAAGAGGAAGCGCTCGCCGGCGGCGTTGAGCAGGTGGCCGCCAGCCCCGCGCAGGCCTTCCTCCAGCACGGTCCCGGTCATCTTGGAGTGGTCGCCGGCCAGAAGCCCGGTCGGGTGGAACTGCACCATCTCCATGTCGCGCAGCGGCAGGCCCGCGCGCAGCGCCATGGCGAGCCCGTCCATCGCCTTGTCGCCCGAGGGCGTGTGGTACTTGTACATGGTCGGCCCGCCGCCCGTGGCCATGAGCACCGCCTTGGCGCGCACCAGGCGGAAGCGGCCCGTACGCATGTCGATGAAGAGCACGCCGGCCAAGGCGGCGCCGTCCCGGGTCGGCACCAGGCCGATCGCCCGATGCTCCTGCAGCTTCTCGACCGGGCGGGCGAGCACCTGCTCCATCAGCCGGTTGATGATCTCGATGCCGGTCAGATCGCCCTTGTGCACCGTGCGGTCGGCGGTCTGCCCGGCGAAGGCCTTGTGGTGCAGGCTGCCGTCGGCGTGGCGGTCGAAGAAGCAGCCGATCTCGTTCTCCAGCTCGCGCACGCGGACCACCGCCTGCTCGCAGAGCCGCCAGGCCATGTCCTGGTCAGGCAGCCACTTGCCGCCGATGATGGTGTCCATGAAATGCCGCTCGACCGAATCGCCGGGGCCGAGCGCGACGTTGTAGCCGCCCTGGACCATACGCGTACAGCCGCACTTGCCGATCAGGCCCTTGACCGCGAGGGTGATCCTGGCCTCGGGCGCGGCCTGCTGGGCGTGCAGCGCGCCGAAAAGCCCGGCGCCGCCGGTCCCGATGATCAGGATGTCGGTGTCGTGCCGCTCCAGGTCGCCTTTCGTCGCCATGGTCAGACAGCCTGCAGCAGGAAGGTGCCGGACACCAGCACCGAGAGTCCGACCGCGCCGGCCGCCAGGGTCTTCTGCCGCGCCGTCCAGGGCAGCAGCTCCAGAGCCAGCAGCCGCAGCCCGCCGAAGAAGTGCGCCGCGAGCAGGAAGACCAGCCCAAACTCGGCGGCCTTCACCGCGGGGCGCTCGCTCCAGGCGAGGAAGCCGTCGAGGGCCGCCGGGTCGTTCAGCGCCAGCGCCAGCACCCAGAAATGCAGCGGCAGGAAGAGCGCCAGGAGCAGGCCCGACACGCGGTGCAGAATGAAGGCGGCCCAGAGCGGGTGCCGGCGGTGCGGCCGGATCACGTATCGGGTCACGGGGCCCCTCCCGTGGTCACGGCCCAGACGGCCCGGGCGCCCAGGACGAGGAGGCCGAGGAAGACGGTCCAGGCTAGAGCGTTGAGGGGCAGACCCTTGATGCCGAGCCACTCGTGGGCGATCACCCGGAGCCCGATCGCGCCGTGGACCGACACGGCGAGCACGAAGGTGCCGTAGAACAGGGCCCAGCCGAGCGAGCCCTGGGTCCGCCCGAGAATCTCGGCCGCGCTCAGCCCGCCCTGGACGGCGTAGATCATGACCGCGATGTGACCGATGACGAGCGGCGCCATGACCAGGGCCGAGAGCCGCTGCAGCAGGTAGAGCCGGAGGTCGAGCATCTCAGCGCCCTCCGCGCCAGAAGGACTTCACCGTCGCGCGCTTAAGGCCGGCGATCGCGGTCATGGGATTGAGGCCGTTGGGGCAGGCGTTGGCGCAACTGCCCATAGAGTGACAGTTGTGGCAGCCGCCGCGGCCGCCGACCGCGTCGAGGATCTCCTGGCGGGCGCCGTCCTTGGCGTCGTTGACCAGGGTCCAGGCCCGGTTCAGCGCGGCCGGGCCCAGGAACGCCGGGTTGCCCGCCACCGTGTCGCAGGCGGCGTAGCAGATCGCGCAGTTGATGCACTCGATCCCGGCGTCGGCCTCGGCGCGTTCGGCCGCTTCCGGGCTGATCGCCGGCACCGCGTCGCCGCGTCCCGCGGTCGGGTGGAACACCCCCTCGGCCGCCACCCACTTCTCGAAGAAGGGGTCCATGTCGGCCGCGAGGTCCTTGATCACCGGCAGATTGCGCAGGGGGGCGATCTGGATTCGGCCGCCGTCGAGCACCTTCTCGACGTGGGTCCGGCAGGTCCAGCGCGGCCGGCCGTTCACCGTCATGGCGCAGGAGCCGCACATGCCGACCCGGCAGGCGAAGCGGTAGCTGAGGCTCGGGTCGGCCTCCTGCTGGATCCAGGCGACCACGTCGAGCACGGTCTGACTGTCGTAGCGCGGCACCGAGAAGGACTGGAAACGCCCGCCCTTCGCGTCGCCACGCCAGACCGCTACGTCGATTTGCCTGCCCGGAGCCGACACACGTTAAGTCCCGATTTTGGAGATCAGGGAAATAAGATATCCGTAACCGCTTATAACGAAAAGCGACAAAGACTAACGGATTTCGTAAGCATAGCTAACGGGCGGGCGTCGCGGGAGCAACATCGGCGAACCTGGCTCAACCTTGTCGACTTCCGCGGCCGGGCGCCGATCGGACGCGGAACCTATCGGCCGCGGCCTGCACGAGTGTCTCCACCTAGTTGGTCCTCGAGACCAACACCCTTGGCCCCAGCCGGAGTCCGTCTGTCGCCGTTCACGTCCAGCCCAGGTCGCGCAGGGTATGGCCGTCGTTCCAGATTTTCGTCATGTGGACGATCCGGCCGTCCTCGAAGTCCATGTTGTACACGTAGTCGGCCGCGGCCTTCTTGCCTGTCGGCGGTACCGGACCGCCGTCACCCGTGTGGGTGCCGTGGAACACAGCGAAGGCGCAGACCGAATCCCGTTCAGCATCCACCGCGAAAGACTTCAGCTCGTAGTGGCCGTCCGGCAGGATCGAGAGCAGGCCCTTCATCCAATCGGCGTAGGCCTCCAAGGTGGTCACATCGGCCAGGGCATCGGCCTGGGCCGAGAAGGTCGCGTCCTCCCGGCAGTAGGGCTTGCAAGCCTCCCAGCCCCTGCCGCTCTCACAGACTTCGAAAAAGCTCCGCGCGGTCTCCAGAATCGCTTTTGCCATACCCCTTGCTCCTTATCGTTTTGATTGGATCGCCCTGAGGTTCTAGAAACACTCCGGTTTGTGTTCTCACTATAGCCTCTCTCGAGCAGTGACCGCCTCCGGTATGGTCCCACTGGCCGCGGAGCGTCTAGTATGATCGCGAAGCGTGTCTATGCTTCGGCGGGATACAACCAGGGAAGGGAAAGGACCATAATGACGACGAAGGATGACGGCCGCAGGCATTTCCTGAGGCAGGCCGGCGTTTCGCTCTTCGCGGCCGGCGCGGCTACGGGCCTGGGCCTGGGCGCCGCGCGCGCCGGGCACCACGAGGCCATGACCCAGACCAGGGAGAGCCAGGCGGCCATGACGCCGCAGAAGGCGCTCCAGAAGCTGAAGGACGGCAACGCCCGCTTCGCCAAGGGCCAGATGCTGAAGCGCGACTACCTGGCCCAGGTCCGGGCGACCGGCGAAGGCCAGTTTCCCTTCGCCGCGGTGGTCGGCTGCATCGATTCCCGGGCGCCCAACGAACTGATCTTCGACCAGGGCATCGGCGATATCTTCAGCGCGCGGATCGCCGGCAACTTCATCAACGACGACCTGCTGGGCAGCCTCGAGTTCGCCTGCGCGGCTGCCGGGGCCAAGCTGGTCGTGGTGCTCGGCCACACCGAGTGCGGTGCGGTCAAGGGCGCCTGCGACGACGTCGTGCTGGGCAACCTGACCAAGACCCTGGCCAACATCAAGCCGGCGGTGGCGGCGGTCGAAGGCTTCGACGCCGACCGCTCGTCCAAGAACCCAGCCTTCGTCCAGGCGGTCGCCAGCAAGAACGTGACCCTGACCCTGGCGCGGATCCGCGAGCGCAGCGCCATCCTGCGGGACATGGCGGACAGCGGCGCCATCGGACTGGCGGGCGCCATGTACGACGTGCGCGCGGGCCGCGTGACCTTCGTCTAGAGCCGTTTCACGCGATGAATGGATCGCCCACAGCGATTCCATTTGACCGCGTTCTGCTCTAGGGTCCGTAGAGCTGGGCGCCGACGGGGGCGGGAGCGGCGAGACGCGAAGGGAGAGGTCCATGGCGGAGCTTGTGGTTATCGAGTACGACGATGTGCATAAGGCGGAGGAAGTGCGCCTGAAGCTGCTCAAGCTGCAGCGGGAGTACCTGATCGACCTGGAAGACGCCGTCGTCGCCAGCAAGGACGAGAACGGCAAGGTCAAACTGAACCAGATCCACAACCTGACCGCCTCGGGCGCCATCTCCGGCGGGTTCTGGGGCACGCTGATCGGGATTCTTTTCCTCAACCCCCTGCTCGGCATGGCGGCCGGCGCCTCGGCGGGCGCCATCAGCGGGGCGCTCTCCGACGTCGGCATCAACGATAACTTCATGCGGGAAATCGCGAGCGGCTTCAACAACGGCAGCTCGGCGCTCTTCGTGCTGGTGCGCAAGGTGACCCCGGACAAGGTGCTGGAAGAGCTCGAAGGCACCGGCGGCGTCGTGCTCCAGACCTCGCTGACCCACGACAAGCAGGAAAAGCTCCAGGCGGCTCTGGACGCGGCGAAGAAAGACAGCCCGGCCGCCTAGAGCCCGATCGAGTGAAATCCATGTCCTCGAAGGTGATCCCGACCCTCGCCGCGGCCCTGATCTTCCTGGCGTTTCCCGCGGCGCCGGGTCTGGCATGCACCTTCCACCAGACCGGCGTGGGGTCGTTCTTCGAACCGACCTATCCGGGGTCGCTGGAGGTGGCGGCGGCGACGGCGCGGGCCCGTTCCGAGGGGCGGCTGGCGGACAGCCGGCTCGAGCGCGGACTGTTCGGTCTGGCGCGGGCGACAGGGGCGATGCGGGACCTGGGCGGCCGTCTCGAACTCGCGCCCGAGGCCGCAATGACCGATTTCTACCTGATCCTCGCCGGCCAGCAATTGTGGACGGACTATCGGGTCACCGAGATCGGCGGCGCACAAGCCTTCGGCGTCCAGGTGCACGCCGACGCCCCTCGGGACGGCACGCCGGTGGCGGTGACCTCCTACGACACCGTCGTTGCCCTGCTCGCCGGCACACTCAGCCCGCAAGAGGCGGCCGATACGGGCCTGCTGCGGTTCCGCCTCGACGGGAGCGGCCGCGTCCGGGCCCTGTTCGGCGAAGCCTTCTCGGTCGAAAAGGCCGCCCAGGCGCCATGAGGGCCGCCCGGCCCCGTCGCCGGTTCGAGGCGCTCGGCGCCCGCGCGACCCGATCCGAAACAGAGGCAGGAGCAGAGTTTGGGTGAAATTCAGGGTGGAGGGTCATGAACCGGCGGTCGCCATGGCGTCGCGCCTTGCCGGTCCTGCTCGGACTGCTCTTGCTCGGATCGGCCGCCTACGCGTCGTCGGCCGCCGCGCAGTACAGAGACGGCTTTTATGATCCGGAACCTCTGAGGCCGGCCAATACGGTAAGCCCACGCGACACCCTGCGGAGCTTTCTCCAGGACGCGAGCACCGTCATCGAGGGCTGGCGCCAGGATGAACAGGGTGCCTTGTACCACCGGGCTTGGCTGCGCGCGATGGAGGCTCTCGATTTCAGCGCCACGCCCAACGGCCACGCTTGGTCGGTGCAGACGCAACGCGTTTTGCTGCTGTCTGAGGTTCTGGGACGCGTCGCAATACCGCCCGACGAGGAGATCCCAGGCACCGCCGAGGTTGCCGAGGGCGCCGTCACACAGTGGACCCTTCCCGGCACCAGGATCACGATCGCCCGGGTCGAAGAGGGCGTACGGGCGGGCGAGTTTCTCTTCTCTGCCAACACCGTGGAACGGGTGGCGCGGCTCTACAGGAACGCCAGACACCTGCCGTTGAAGCCGGGAGCGCCAGCCGGCATTTACGAGGAGTTCCGCAATTGGCACGAGAGCGTTGTTGCACGGGACAGTGAACTGAGGGACCGCCTTAAGGCGACCGACACCTCGAGCCCGAGAGCCACGCTTGAAGGCTTCTTGGATAGCGTGAACCGGGCCTACACCCTGGTTATGGAAGCGCACGCCAAGCTGAACGCGACTCCGCCGGAGATAACCCGTGAGGAAGCGCGGGCGATTGAGTCACGGGCCAGCGGCCTCCTGCAGCGCGCCGCGAACACGCTCGACCTGAGCATGGTGCCGGAGGCCCTCCGTGAAGATTTCAGCCTCGAAACCGTTCTGAAGCTGAAAGAGATCATCGACCGCATGCACCCACCGCCGATCGATACCGTTCCGAACGAACAGATGGTCGCTGCGGCGCGCGGGGGCGCAAGCGGGTTTTTCGCGCGAACGCCCGGCCCGCTCCGCTGGCGATTCCCCTACACGCAGATCGATATCGTGGAGGTCGTCGAAGGAGAGAACCAGGGGCGCTTCCTTTTCAGCGCGGATACGCTTCGCCGTATTCGCGACTACTACACGGACGTTCGCGACCTGCCCTATCGCCCTACGGGATTTCAGGGGGTCACGGACAACTATCTCTCGCCCGGTCTGTCCCCCGGGTTCTACGAGTTCTACATCACGACGCCGGGATACCTGATACCCGGCGCCGACCCCCTCAGCGCCTGGATCGGCGCCCTGCCGGATTGGATGATGGCCCTCCATGGCGAGCAGACACTCTGGCAGTGGCTCGCCCTCTTTCTCTGCTTGCCGGTCTTGGCCGCGGCGGCCTTTCTGGTTTATCGCCTCGTCAAGGGATACGCGGCGAGACGCCCGCCGCCCCTGAGAGAGTGGAGCATGGTGCTCGTCCCCCTCGTCATCGCGGCGATCGTGGAGGCGGTGGGCGACTTCATCGACCAGGGCCTCAACATCACGGGCGACGTCCTGGCGACCGTCGTGGCGATCGGCCAGATCGTGATCTTCGCCATGCTGGCCTGGGCGGTCTGGAATCTCCTCAAAGCCGTGATCGAGACGATCATCGCCACGCCCTGGGTCAGCGAAGGCGGCGTCGACGCCAGCCTGCTGCGGATCCTGGCGCGCCTTTTGGGCACCGTGATCGGCGTCTGGATCCTGCTCGACGGCCTGCAGGGGCTGGGCGCGGACATCGTCCCGCTGCTGGCCGGCCTCGGCGTCGGCGGCCTCGCGGTCGCGCTCGCCGTCCGGCCGACGCTGGAGAATCTGATCGGCGGCCTGATTCTCTACTTCGACAAGCCGGTGCGCGTCGGCGACTTCTGCTCCTTTGGCGGCCAGACCGGGACGGTCGAGACGATCGGACTGCGCTCGACCCAGATCCGGGCCCTCGACCGTACCCTGATCTCGGTGCCCAACGCCAAGTTCGCCGACATGGAGATCATAAACTGGGCGCGCTGCGACCGCATGCTGATCGGCTCGAAGATCGGGCTGCGCTACGAGACCGACCCCGATCAGCTCCGCTACGCCCTGGTCAAGATGCGCGAGATGTTCCACGCCCATCCCAAGATCGACGGCGACACGGTCCGCGTGCGTTTCGCGGGCTATGGCGACTCCTCGCTCGACATCGAGATCCGGGTCTACGCCCTGACGCGCGAATGGAACGAGTACTTCGCCATTCGCGAAGACGTTCTGCTTCGGATCAGCGATATCGTCGCCGAGTCAGGCTCCAGCTTCGCCTTCCCCTCACAGACCCTCTACATGGGCCGCGACGGCGGGCTGGACCAGGAGCTGGGCCGCGAGGTCGTCCAGGAAGTGAAATCCTGGCGCCGGTCCGGCCAATTCCCCTTCCCCCGGCTCGCGCCCGAGAGAATCGACGCGCTCGAGGACACGCTCGACTACCCGCCGCGCGGTTCGCCCGAGCGGCTCTCCGCCGACTGGGAAGACGCGGAAAGCGCGGAAACCCTTTCGGCGGAGCCGCTCGCGGCCGAGCCGGAACCGTTCGAAGAAGAAGCAAGGGAAGACGAGGAAGAGAAGCGCAAGAAGCAGTCGGCCTCGCCCGAGCAGGAGTAACCGCGCGAATCGACGCTCAACTGGGGAACAACACGCCCTCACCCTGTCCCTTTCCCGCGGGAGAGGGTCGGGGTGAGGGCGATTGGTTTCCAGTAGGCCCTTGATCCCCGTCATCCGTCGACAGGTGCGGCATAGGGTCTACTATCCAACAGACTGGGTTATCGGCCCGCGAGGCGGGCGGAGCGGCAGATGGGCGGATCCATGCGCCTTGCGAAGAAGATCCTGACCTGGAGCGCCGGCCTCCTCCTGCTGGCGGTGGCGAGCCTCGTCCTGGCCTACGCGACCGCAGGCGACGACCTCTTCCGCTGGGCGGTCCGGCAGCTGATCGAGGACAGGGTCGAGCGCCAGGTCACGGTCGACGGTTCCTTCACGGTCGAACCAGGCTGGGAACCGACCCTGGCCGTCACCGACGTCTGGATCGAGAACGCGCCCTGGGCCGAGAAGCCCGAGCTGGCGCGGGTCGGGCGGGCCGAGGTCCAGCTCGCGCTCGGGCCCCTTCTCTGGGGGATCGTGCAGCTTCCCCGACTGGTCCTCCACGACGTGACCCTGGCGCTGGAGCGCCGGCCCGACGGCACAGGGAACTGGGATATCATCGTTCCGACCGAGGAGCCCTTCATCCCGGTCATGGAGCAGATCTCGATCCGGAACGTCACGGCCACTTACCGGGACAAGGAGAGCGGCCGGGAGTCGGGCTTCCGGATCGCGCAGCTGACACGTCAGCGGGACCCGGCCGGCGCCGGGTTCATTGGCACGGGCGAAGGCGATATCGACGGCACGCCGTTCCGGCTCGACGGCCGCTTCGGCTCGGTCGAGCAGGCCCTCGACCCCGAGACGCCCTTTCCGGTCACGCTTTCGCTCGATTTCGCCGGTCTCTCGGGCGCGCTGGAGGGATCCGTTCTGGACCTGCCGCAGGGCGAAGGCTTCGACCTGGCGCTCAGCCTCGAGGCGCCCTCGATCTCAAGGACCGCCGCGGACCTCGCGCTCGGGGACGCGCCGGACGGCCGCGCCACGGCCCGGACCAGGGTGACCGGCGCCCTGACCGCGCTCGCGCTCGAGGACCTGCGGGTCGAGATCCTGGAGACCTCGGGACAGTTTCTCCGCGCCGAGGGATCGCTCGCCGACCTCACGGCGGGCGAGGGCCTGGACTTCAGCGTCGATGCCGCACTGGGCCCGGCGGCGCTCAACCTGCTGCCCGCCCCGCCCGAGATGCTGCGCCGGCTTCTGGCCGAGACCGAGGAGCTCGAGCTGACCGGGCGGGTCGCCGGCCGGCTCGCCGCGCCCGCGGTCGAGGACTTGGCGCTTCGCTTCGTGCACGACGGCGCGGCGGCGCTCACGGCCGAGGGCCGGCTGGCGCTGGCCTTCGACGACGGCGGGCCGGTCCCGAGCGCGCTGACGGCCGCTCTCGCGCTCAGCCTCGCCGACCCCGCCCCCTTCGAGCAGGCGCTGGACACCCGGCTGCCCGAGCTCGGCGCCGTCGATGTCACCGCCGCGCTCGAACCGGCGGACGACCGCATCCTGCTCACCGCGCTCACGGTCGAGGCGCCCGCCTTCGAGTCCCTGCGGCTGGAGGCCTCGGGACCGCTCGCCCGGCACGCGGACGACGGCCTCGCCTTCGAGCCCGACCTCAAGGTCTCCGCCGCGCTCGACCGGAGCGCGCCGCTGGTCGAGCTGCTTCTCGATCCCACCCGGCAGCCGCCAGCGCCCGAGATCGACCCCGCGCGTCTCGAGGTCTCGGGCCGGGACCTCGTCCTGGCGGTCCAGCAGGCACTGCGCGACGCCGGCTTCGATCCCGGTCCCCCGGACGGGCTCATGGGGCCGCGCACCCGCGCCGCGATCGCCGCCTACCAAGCCGAACACGCGCTGCCGGTCGACCGCCGGCCCTCGCGCGACCTGCTGGCCCACCTCCTGGGCGCGGGCGTCCGGCGGCCCGCCTTCCCGGGCAAGGCCGAGCTCGACGCCCTCGTGGCGCGGCTCGCCCCGGTCGCGGCCGAGGCCCGGCTCACCCATGCGGCCGGCGCCTTTCGCCTCGATGACCTGCGCGTGACGCTCGGCGCGCGGGAGGCCCTGTGGCTCGAGGCGGCCGGCAGCCTGGCGGCGCCACGGCCCGGCGCCGAGGCACCGGTCGAAGACCTCGCCCTAGCGGTCCGCGTCGCCGCCGCGTCGAGCCGTGTCCTGGCGCCGCTGCTACCGCCCGACCTGCCCGAGATCACCGGTATCGAGGGGCGCTTCGACCTGCAGGGCGTGCCGGCCGCGCTCAGCCTGAGCGACGCCTCCTTCGAGGCAAAAGGCCCGGCGGACCTGGCCGTGCGCGCGACGGGTGGGATCGAGCGGCTGTCGCTCCTGCCTGCCTACGCCACGGCCGGCCTGGCCTTCGCGCTCGAGGCCCGGGCGCCCGAAAGCGCGCGCCTGCTGCAAATCCCCGAGCTCGGCCTGCCCGAGCTCGACCCGCCGGAGATCGGCGAGCTGCGGGCCCGGGCGACCCTGAGCGACCCGGACGGGCGCCTCGGCCTGAGCGCCCTGGAGCTCTCGGTAGGGCCCGCGGACGAGCCGGTGGCGCGGGCCGCCGGACGGATCGGCGACCTGCTCGGCCGGAAGGATGTATCGCTGAGCGGCGACTTCGCGCTGCCGGCGGCTATGCTGCTGGAGCTGAAAATGCCGGCGGGGGCGCCGGCGCTCGGCAGCGTCGAGGGCCGCTTCGGTCTGTCGGACCAGGACGGCACCCTGGGCATCGACGCCCTGGAGGTGGCGGTGACCGGCACAGACCTGCTCACCCTGACCGGCGAGGGGATCTTCGACGACATGCCGCGCTACGACCGGCTCCGCCTGGAGGCCGCGCTCGAGGTGCCCGACGTCCCAGCGCTGGCGCGCGCCCTCGGGCACGAGGTCGCCGGCGTCGGCAGCCTCGCCTTCGAAGGCCAGATCGCGGGCAGCGACGAGTTCTTCGAGGCCGACGGCTTGCTCCGGGTGGGCAAGACCGAGATCACCGGCACGCTCGAGGGCAACCACCTCGGCGATCGCCCGGTCCTGAAGGCGCGACTCTGGTCGCCGATCGTCTACCTGGCCGACTTCGGCCAGCCGCCGGCGGCAGACGACGAGGAGAAGCCTCTGGCGCCGGGGGACCCCCGGCTGTTCGACGAGGAACCCTTCGAACTCGGCGTCATCCGGGACTACGACCTGGACCTCGACATCGAACTGGACGAGATCGACGGCCTCCATTTCGACGTCGATCAGGCCCGGGCGCGCATCGAGGTGGTCGACGGCCTGCTGACGGTCGACCCCCTGGTCTTCAGGTTCATCGGCGGCAGCGTCGATATTCGCCTGGGCGTCGACGCGCGCCGCGCGCCGCCGGAAATGCGCATCCGCGTCGTGGCCGACGACCTGGACATCGGCGACTTCCTGGCACAGATCGAGGGCGAGGTGCCCCTTGACGGCGAGCTCGACATGATCGTCGAGGTGCAGGGCTCGGGGGAGTCGCCCCATGCGCTGGCTTCGTCGCTCGACGGCACCGTCAACCTCGCCGTAGCCGAGGGCCACGTGCAGACCGGCCTCCTCGACCTGACCGTGACCAACCCGGTCCGCTGGCTGTTCTCGCGTTCGGCGCGCCGGGGCTATTCCGAGCTGAACTGCCTGGTCGTGCGCTTCGAGATCGACGACGGCACGGCAGACGACGTCAACCTCATGCTCGACACCCGGAACGTCCGCGCCGAGGGAACCGGCGACATGGATTTCGGCGACGAGAACCTGGACATCGACGTCAGCCCGCGCCCCAAGCGCCGCCGCCTGATCGCAATCGTCACGCCCTTCGAGATCGAGGGGCCCATGACGGGCCCCTCGGTCATCGTCAGCAAGCGGAGCGGCGCCAAGCGGGCGATCGGCCAGATCCTGGTCAGCCCGATCAACCTGCTCGGCTCGCTCTTCACCCTGGTGAGCGATGACGGCCGCGACGCCGACAACGCCTGCCTCCAGATCCGCGAGATCACCCGCGCCCCGGAAGACCTGCCTGAATGATCCCCGGGGGCCCGTGGCTCGGGAGAAACAACGCGCCCTCACCCTGACCCTTTCCCAGCAGAAGAGCAGGCGTGGCCCGGACGCTTCGCGCAGGTGAGGGTATCTTGGTTTAGAGCCAAGGCCGCTCTCAATCAGCGCAGGCCGCGGGCCCAGATGCTGGTTACCTGGCAGGCTACAGAGAGCTCGACCACGATGGCGCCGCCGCCCTCCTTCGGCCGGACCCAGGCCTCGAAGCCGACGAGTCGGCCCCGGCCCCGCGTCGTGCCACGCACCTCGCGGAAACGGATGCTCTCGATCCAATCCTTGCCGACGTTCTTGCTCGCCAGGGCGTCGTTGACCGCGTCGCGGCAGAGCTGGCGCTCGCGCGGCGGCAGTTGGGCGAGCGGGTCCCTGCCGAAGGAGACACCATCACAGGCGACCGTCAGCAGGAGCGCGGCGGCAAGAAGTGGCCGCGCCGTCGGCATCCGGTATCGCCCTCGCATGCTTGGATCCCGCCTTCCCTTGATGCCTGGACCGGTCCCGCCGGCGCCCCCTATGTCTCATCACCATTCTTAGAGCAGTTGCCAGCCGAAGCAAATCGCCCCGCGGCACTGGAACGGGGGCGGCAAAACCGATATTCTCCCGCCGCCAGATCGGGTAGGCGCACGACTCCAACCGCGGTCGCCGCGCCACCGGGCACGCACCTTTCGCTTCGGACAATCTCGCCATGGCTAAAATCACGCTCAATCCCGCCGTCGACGACTACGTCGTCGAGGTCGACTGGGGCCCGGGCCCCCGGCTCTCCGCCGAGACCCGCGACCTGGTGCTCTCCTCTTTCGAGGACGGCAAGCTGATCGTCTTCAAGAACCATCCCCTGCGCGTCGACTACGCCTTGCTGAACAGCTTCGAGCTGCCCGACTCCGAGGCGCTGCGCAAGCTGAGCTACCGACGGCTGCTCTATCCCTGGCCTTGGCGGACCGAGAGCCGACGCGCAATTCTCGGCGCCTTCGGCTTGAACCTCGCCAAGTACCTGCGGGTGCGCGCCGAGATTCAGCGGGTCAACGAGGGCCTCTCGTCCCTCTGCCACGAGATCTTCCCCGGCTACCGGGTCCTCAAGAAGCAGTATTCCTGGCGCTTCCTGCCCACCGACCTGGGCGTCCACCCTGTCCACCTCGACTCCTACGGCGGCCATGGTGCCTTGCACTACGTCCGCCTGTTCCTGAACCTCGACGTCGCGCCGCGTGTCTGGCGGGTCGCCGATCGCCTGGACACCATCGTGCGGCGGGATCACGCGGAACTGGACTGGAGCGCGCTTGCAGGCCTGACCGACGACCGTTTCTGCCGCGAGATCAATAGCCACGTAGGGCGCCAGGGCGACGCGATCCCAACCCACGAGGCCGCCTTCGAGCAGGGCGACCTATGGCTCTGCGACACCCGAAAGATCCCCCACGGCGTGGTCGCCGGCCACCGCATGGTCGCGACCCACTTCTGGGTGGACCCGGCCAGCATGGCCGATCCGAGCAAGGCGATCGACCCCACGGCCGCCGCCTACATCGCTGAGTACGGCGCCGTGGCCACGGCCGCGGAGTAGGCACGCGCGGGCGGCCCCACCGCCGGAAAAATAATGAGGGCAAAACAACGCCCCTCTCCCACGGGGAAAGGGGGACGGCCTATTCGATTTGCCGGTACACCAGCACGGGCAGAGCGGCAACGACGCCGAGAAACAGCGTGTATGACAGGCTGTGCTTCTCTTGGAACACGCCCAGCCACTCGTTGAGCGCTCTCATATCCTGGAAAAATCCGCTCAGTCCTCTCAGCATTCCGCCTCTCCCGTCTGATCGCCGGTCACTCTCCGAACTCGCATCGCATGCGCAGCGCGTGGGCGCGCACCTCCTCAGGCATGCCGGTCGTCTCGAGTAAGTCGGCCATGTAGAACTCGATCCCGTCGAACTGGACGCCGGTGAAGTTCACCCCGTTGGCGACGCAATAGGTGAAGATCGCCTCGCGGAGATCGGCGCCCTCGAGGTTGGCCTGGCGCATCGTGGCGTTCTCGAGCTTGGCGCCGCGCAGAACCGCGCCGCGCAGGTCCGCGCCGTCCAGATTGGCGTGGCGCAGGTCGGCGCCCGCCAAGTTGGTGCCCTGGAGGTCGACGCCGGCGAGACGGGTGTGGCGAAGGTCCGCCCCGCTCAGGTCGGCGCCAGCCAGCTTGGCGCCTTCGAAGCTCGCCTTCTTGAGCAGGGCGCCCGCCAGCTTGGCGCCGCCGAGGTCGGCCGAGTCGAACTGGCTGGCGTTCATCTTGAGGCCGGAGAGATCGAGGTTCGAGAGGTCCTGCTTGGCCAGATCCGCGCCGCTCAGGTTGGCGCCGTCTGCCTGGGCCTCGGCCAGGAGCGCCCGGATCAGGTCCGAATGGCTGCGCTGCTGGGGAATCGGCAGCACGGCGGAGTAGAGCTGCTTGCTCGAAGAATGCGCGAAGAGGATAACCTCCCGGCTATTCGGCATTTCCATGCGTTCCGCCTCTCCACGGCCGGCGCCACCGGCCATGTATTGCGCCGTCACCTCGTCCTAACCCTGCGACCTCATCTGAGAGACTATTTGAGCGGTCTTGAGAATTCGTGAAGCATCCGCCCCGCCTGAAGACGCTAGGCAAAATAAAATTAGATTTAATTTGTAGTTTTGCTACGGCTCAACAGACCGCAGCGCCGCGGCGAGGCCCGGATAGAGAATGGGGCCTGGCAGCGTCCGTCACGGGGCGGCAGGCGGGCCGCCTGCGGCTCGGAACGGCCCCTTCGCCCAACGGCGAAGGCACGCGCCCGAGCGAGCCGCGGCGGCCGGAACGCGGCCGCGCTACCTCAGGGCTTCGGCGGCCTTCAGGTAGGAGTCGCAGGCCTCGATCTTCTCGTTGTCGCCGGCGGCCTCCTTCACGCAGTCCTGGTACTTGTCGACCAGCTCGAGACGCTCCTGGGCCGCTTTCTCGATCGCCTCGTAGGACCGCTCCTGCGCCTTCGCGGCCCGGTCCTGCGGGCTCGAGCAGCCCGCCAGCATGCCGAGCACAGCCAGACCCGCCAGGATCTTCACGTGCTTCATGAGTGCCTCCCCTCCGATTCCATGGTTGCTTGGGGGTATTCTCCACATCCCCCTGAAGCGATCAAGGTCGCGGATCGCCGCCGCGGGAGGGTCAGGCGTCGCCCTGCTCCTCGCCCTCGGGGCCGTAGAAGAAGGTGAGCAGCACGAAGCGCCGGCCGGCGGTGACCGGCGTCGCCTCGTGGAGCAGCGGGCAGGCGAAGACAACCGCGTCGCCCGCGGCCGGCCGGTAGAGGTGCGGCCCGTACTCGGGGAAGCGCAGGTAGCCGCCCTCGTAGTCGCCGGTGTTGAGATTGAGGCTCATGGCGAAGCGCCGCCCGGTCCCGATCGGCTTGACGTTGTCCCGGTGCGGCCGGAAGAAGCCGCTTTCGGTCGCGTCGTAGCAGGCGATCTTGAACTCCTTGACGTAGTTCACCTTGAAGCTGAAAGCCTTGAGGATCTCTGGCACCACCCGCCGGCCGATCAGGCCGCCGATCTCCTCGTTGATCGCCGGGTCGGTGACGATATGGTCCCGTCGCGCCTTCATCTTGGGGTCGAGCAGCCCGCCGGACTCCCGGTAGTCGGCGCGGAACACCCCGCTGGGCGCATTGCCGCCGGTCTCCCAGAGCGCGATCAGGCGGCGGCAGTACTCCTGGTCGAAGACCCGGGGCACGATGAGGACCGGCGCGCTCGGGCCGACCTCGCGCGGGGCGGGCTGGGGCTCGGTCTCGAAACGGGCAACCAGCTCGGCGGCCGGCGCACCGCCCGCCCCCCGGTCGATCTTGACGACCCGGCGGTTGGCGTCGGCGGTCACCAGGGCGTAGGCCCCGGGCGCCGCCGCGCCTTCGGGTGCTGGCGCGATACCGCAGGCGCGGTGGACCGCCCCGTCCGGGTCGCCCAGGATTGGGAACGGCAGGCCCGTATAGACCGGGTTGGCGGCGTTGCTCTCGGGTGCGGCACCGTTGACCGCGATCAGGTGGATGTGCGGCCCGAGCCGCGGCTGCACGTCCACGAAGCCCTGCAGCAGCCGCTCGGTATCTGGGGTCCCGTCGTCGGCGAAGAACAGCACGACCAGGGATTTGCCGAGCGCCGTGGCGAGTAGCCCGGTCCCGCCGCCTCGCTGGTTGGTCAGCTGGAAGTCGGGCAGGAAATCGCCGATATCCAGTCTCGCCTGCTCCGCCATCTCCGCCGCACTCCCTTGCGTGACCCGCAACGCGGCACAGCCCCCGCCGGTCCCGACCTGGCGCGGCGCGCCGAAATCACGATGCTCTTGATTTCGTGGTCGGGGAGAGAGGATTCGAACCTCCGGCCCCTACGTCCCGAACGTAGTGCTCTACCAGGCTGAGCTACTCCCCGACGCGGCGGGGGTTATAGCGCCTCCCAGGGCCTTTGGCAACGGCGCCAACGCGCCCAATCGGGCCTGCTCAGCTCCCGGGATCGGCCGGCCCAGGCAGGTTTGTGGCGAAAGCCACAGCGCCGCGCCGCTACGGGTGATAACATGGCGGGATCGCCCAGGAGGGGGAGCAGCATTCGGGGGGTGAGCATGGTTGAATTCGTGATCGTGATCTATCCGCGCCGCCGCGGGGTCGTGGTCAACGGTCGGGAGACGGCCAAAACCAACGAGCGTTTCCTGGTGCAGACCGGCACCCACGAATTCTCGCTGACCGGAGACGCCAACTACACGCCGCCGACGCAGGTCTTGCCCGTGGAGAACACGACAGCAGACGAGCCCTGCGTCGTCACCTTCGTTCCAAAGGCCAGGGTCGAGGCCATCGTCGCCAAGGCGGACGGTTAATGGCCCGGCAGCAAAGGAAGCGGCCGGGGCGGAAGTCGCGAGTCTCGCTCGCCTTGGCGCTGGGCTTCACGCTCGCCGCCTGTGCCCATTTCGAGGAGAATCCGCCCTTTCCGGCGGGCCAGCCCGACGCCGGCTACCGTTACGACAAGCTGACGCCCTACACCACGGGCAACTCGGAGGAGGTCTTCGTGATCCTGACCTTCTCCGGCGGCGGCACCCGCGCCGCGGCGCTCTCCTATGGGGTGCTCGAGAAGCTGCGCAGAACGACGATCGAGGTGAACGGCGAGCGCCGCAGCCTGCTGCAGGAGGTGGACGTCATCTCATCCAACTCCGGCGGCAGCTATACCGCCGCCTATTACGGCCTCTTCAGGCAGGAGATGTTCGGTGACGGCTCCGATCCGGACCTCTATTTCACCGATCGCTTCCTCTACCGCGACATTCAGGGGGCGATCGTCGAACGCGCGCTCTTCAATCCGGTGAACTGGTTCAAGCTGATGTCGCCGACCTACAACCGCAGCGACCTGGCGGCCGAGCTCTACGACGAGGAACTCTTCGATCGCGGCACCTTCGGCGACCTGGTGCCCAATGGCAGGCCCTTCGTCATCGTCAACGCCAACGACACCACCAAGGGAGTCCGCTTCGAGTTCACCCAGGAGAATTTCGACCTGATCTGCTCGAACCTGGATGACTTCCCGCTGTCCCGTGCTGTCATGGCCTCTTCCGCGGTTCACGGTGTCTTCGGTGCGATCCGCCTGGTGAACTACGAAGATACCAATTGCCAGGAGCCGCGCTGGGTCGCCTTGGCGCTGGGCGAGGCCACGGGCGACCGCGGCGACCTAGACCGCAATCGCCAGCGCTACAAGCTGGCGCGGGTCGCGCGGTCCTACCGCGAAAAGGACGACCCCGGTGCGACCTACTACGTCCACCTCTCCGACGGCGGCGCGGTCGACAATCTGGGCCTGAGGTCGCCGCTCCAGTCCCTACGCTCCCTCGACCCTTCGTGGAGCCTGCTGGCGAAGCTCGACCGTAAGGAGGTCAAGAAGATCCTGGTCTTGAGCATCAACGCAGCCTCGGAGCCGGACAACGATTTGGACAGGTCGGCCAAGGGCCCGAATCTGGTCGAGCTGATCGCCAGTGCGATAAACGGCGCTATCGATACCATCACGCTCGACTCCATCGACGTCGCCACCAGCGTGGTGAATGAGCAGATCCGCGCGGTCAGAAGTCTGGGCTGGGACGCCGAGATATTCGGCCCGGTCCTGATCGACTTCGAGCACATTGACGATCCCGGACAACGGCACTGCTTCAAGAACATTCCGACCACCCTGGCCCTCGATAAGGACACCGTCGACGGCCTGCGCAAGGTCGCCTATGAGCTGGTGCACAGCTCAAAAGGGTTCCAGAACTTCCTAGGTGCCATGGACGGACGGGAAGAGCCGATGCCCGATCCGCTTCCGGGCCAGCCGGCCTGCCAGTCCTGAGTCCGTTCCTTTACGGTTCCCGCGCCTGGTCCTTCGAATCGGGCAGGAACTCCTGGAAGATCGCCTCCAGACCCTCCTTCTGGTCGCCGCCGAAGGTCAGGTAGACGACCGCCCAGAGGATCAGCGTTAGGATCGCGAGGCCCTGAACGATGGACCTCATCGAGCGGCCCGTGGCCCGCTCCACCACTTCGGAGAACCTCTCATAGAGGTTGCCGAAGCGCCGCCGCACATAGATGCCCATAGCGATTAGGGCGACGACGAGGAGCAGCAGGGGAAGACTGATCTGATCCACGGCCGGCCCCGGTCTCCGGATGCTCGCACGCGACGGGGGCTAGTCGGCCGCGCCGTCCGGCGCCTTGTCCCCGGCTCCGTCCGCGAGGCGCGCGATCAGCCAGCGCGCGGTGCGCAGCAGGCGGGCGTCGTCGCCGCGCGGGCCGATCAGCTGGACGCCGATCGGCAAGCCGTTGGCGCCGCGGAGCAAGGGCAGCGAGAGCGCCGGCACGCCGAGATAGGTCCAGAGGCTGCAGAACGCCGGACTGCCGGTCGCGTCCAGGCCCTCGGGCGCCTCGCCGGGCGCCGCCGGGGTGACGATCGCGTCGTAGCGGTCGAAGACCTGGTCGAGCCCGGCGTTGAGCGCCTCGGCGTGGTCGAGCGCCCGGTTGTAGTCGACCGCCGTGACCGTCCGGCCCTCTTCGATCATGCCGTGCAGGGTCTCGCTCATCTGCGCTTTCTCGGCGTCGTAGGCCGCGCCCAGGTTCTTGGCGATGTCCGGCAGCATGACCGTCTTGTGCCGCTCGATGGCATCCTCGAAGGGCGCCGGCAGGTCGAAGGCGTCGATGTCCTCGCCCAGCGCCTCGGTCAGCTCGCCGAAGGCTTCGCGGCAGTCGGGGCTGGCCTGGTCCCAAACCGGAGACTTGACGAAGACCAGGTCCGGCGTGACCGGCGGCTCCTGGCTCGAGACTTCCCGCAGGTGCGGCGCCGCGCGGGGCCGGGTGTCCGGATCCTCCGGGTCGTAGCCCATCAGCACCTCGCCCAGCAGGGCGAGATCGCCCAGGTCCCGGGTGAAGACCCCCAGGGTGTCGAGCGGGCGCGAGAGCTTCAGCACGCCCCGCCGCGAGATCAGGCCGTGGGTCGGCTTGTAGCCGAAGACGCCGCAGAACGAGGCGGGCCGGATGACCGAGCCGTTGGTCTGGCTGCCCAGCGCGGCCGGCGCCATGGCGCTGGCGACCGCCGCCGCCGAACCGCTGGACGAGCCGCCCGGCGTCCGCGTCGGATCGTGGGGATTGGCGGTCTTGCCCGGACTGTAGACCGCGAACTCGGTGGTCACGGTCTTGCCCAGAATGACCGCCCCGGCCGCGCGCAGCCTGGCGACCACGGTGGCGTCCCGGCGCGGCTGGCGGCCGGCGTGGATCGGGCTGCCGTTCTCCGTCGGCATGTCCGCGGTATCGATGATGTCCTTGACCGCGACCGGGAGGCCGTGCAGCGGGCCGGTCGGGGCGCCGCCTGCGCGGGCCTCGTCGGCGGCGCGCGCCTGCGCGAGGGCGTAGTCGGCGTCGAGATGGGCCCAGGCGCCAATCTCGCCGTCGACCTGGTCGATCCGGTCGAGGCACGCCCGCACCAGTTCCTCGGACGTGATCTCGCCGTTTCCTATCCTGCGGATCGCCTCGGCGGCGGGGAGCTGGTTCAACGTCATGACATCAAAGCTGCAGACAGGTCCCTACTTCTTGCGGAAGCAGGACTCCCAGAAGTCGTAGAACACCAGCCCCAGGACAGCGATGCAGATGACCCAGAAGGGGAAGCCGCCCCAGAAACCGGCGGCGCCGGAAGAAATGCTCTCCGCCAGACCGAGCACGAAGCCGGCGATCATGAACGAGCCGATCAGTCCGGAAATCTTCTCAATGGTTTCAGGCGACATCGCGTTCTCGCTTCCTCAAGCCCGTATCCCTGCTCACGGAATGTACTTGCCGAACAGGACATCCGGCAGCCACAGCGCGATCCCCGGGAACTGGTACATCATGACCATGATGAAGATGACGATGCCCAGATAGGGCATGATGCCCTTGAAGATCTGCGCCAACTCGATCCCTCTTCCCACGACCCCCTTCAGGTAATAGGCGGACATGGCCATGGGCGGAGTCAGGAACGAGGTCTGAAGGTTGAGCGCCACGAGCATGGCGAAGAAATAGGGGTTCACGTCGAATGCGGGCAGCATGGGCAGGAAGATCGGCACGAAGATGATCAGGATCTCCGACCACTCCAGGGGCCAGCCCAGGAGGAAGATGATCACCTGGACCATGACCAGGAACTGCCAGGGCTCGAGGTTCAGCCCGAGGACGAAGTGCTCGATGATCTCGTGACCGCCCAGGTAGGAGAAGACCGACGCGAAGGTCCAGGATCCGACGAAGAGCCAGCAGACCATCGCCGTCGCCTTCGCCGTCAGGTAGACCGAGGCCTTGAGCATCTCCCAGTTGAGCGAGCGATAGAGCGCCGCCAGCACCAGCCCGCCGAAGGCGCCCATCGCGGCGGCCTCCGCCGGTGTCGCGAGGCCGCCCAGAATGGAGCCGAGCACCAGCATGATGAGGGCGGTCAAGGGGACGAAGGAGGTCAGAAGCTCGAGGTAGACGACGCGCCTCGGTGGAATATCCTCCTCGCGCGGTTTCGGCGCGATCGACGGATTGAACCCGACGCGGATGATGACGTAGACGATGTAGCAGCCGGCCAGCAGAAACCCCGGGAGCACGGCCGCGGCATAGAGCCGCAGAGGCGAGAGCTCCGCGATTGCCGCGTAGACGATCAGCATAATCGAGGGCGGGATCAGGATGCCGAGCGTCCCGCCGGCACAGATCACGCCCGAGGCGAAGCTCTTCTCGTATTGGGCCTTGGCCATCGCCGGAAACGCCAGGAGTCCCATCAGCGTCACCACCGCGCCAACGATGCCGCTGGCGGTCGAAAACACCGCGCAGGTGATCAAGGCGGCGATGGCCATGGAACCGGGCAGATTGCGGGCCGCCATTTGCAGCGCATAGAAAAGCTTGGTGACGATGTTGGCGCGCTCGACCACGTACCCCATGAAGAGGAACAGCGGGATCGCGACAAGGGTGTCGTTCTCCATCACCGAGTAGGTGTTCTGGTTCAGCAGGTAGAAGATGTTGTTATTGAAGATATCGCCGAGCGACTCGAAGGAGCCGGGCTGATAGTAGGCGTAGTAGCCGAAGCCGACGCCCATGGCGAGCAGCGTGAAGGCGACCGGAAACCCAAACAGTATCATGATGATAAAGAGGGTCAGCATCAGGATTGCGACTTCGGGATTGGTCATCCTGCGGCCTGCTCCGTGTCACGTCTTGGCGTCATGAAATGGGGTTACCTTTTTTCGAGCTCAGCGGCCTGAGCCTGCAGGATGTCTTCCGTTTCCTTTGCGTCCTCCAGCCGCGGCAGCCACTTGTTGGTCTTGATCGCCAGATAGCACCGCATGCATTCCGCGATGCCCTGAATGATGAACAGTCCGCCGGCCAGCGGGATCAGGGTCTTGAAGAAATAGATCTGGATGCGCGCCGGGCTGTTCCAGCTGACTTCCTTGTAACGCCAGGAGTCCATGGCGATTTCCCAACCGAACCAGACCAGGGCCAGCATGCCCGGGAAGAAGAAGACGATGTAGAGAAGCAGGTCGACACGGCCCTGCCAGCGGACCGACAGGAAGCGGTAGACCACGTCGGCCCGCACGTGGGTGTCCTGGGCGAGAGCGTAGGGCCCGGCCATGAGGAAGAGCGCGCCGTACATCTGCACCATCATGTCGAAAACCCACACGGTGGGCGCGTTGAGCACGTAGCGCATAAAGACTTCATAGACGACTGAAAGCGTCAGGATCAGGATGCACCAGCCGAAGGCGCGCCCAACCCAGATACTGAGCTGTTCAATCGCGTGAATAAAGGAAACCACGGCTAGTCCCCCACCCTTGCAGTCTCTTCAAGTTATGAGAGGGACAGCCCCTCGGCTGTCCCTCTATGACTGCACGATTTTGCGTAACGGTCTTGCAAAAGGTACGGATCGGTTCAGCCGAAGTGGTGCTTGTAGGCGAGGGCGTAGTCCGGCTGGTTCAGCAGCAGGTAGTTCATCACCTTCTTGGCGTATTCTTTCTGCGACTTGACCACCTTGGCGAAGAAGGGATCCTGCGACGAGATACGCTCGACGACGATGTCCCACCCCTTCAGCTGATCGGCCATGACCGAGTCCGGCGTGCGGTAGACATTCACGCCGTGCTTCTCCTTCAGCTTCACCAGGTCATCCGCGTAGCGAAGGGTGTTGTGCCAGTAGAAGTTCGAGTTCTCGGCCTCGGAAGCGTACTTCAGAATGGCCTGGTGCTCCTTCGACAAGGAATCGTACTTCTTCCTGTTGAAGGTGACCTCGAAGCACTCCTGGGACTGGTGGAAGCTGGCCAAGTGGTAGTGCTTGGACACGTCCTGCATGCCGAAGTCGCTGTCCGAGGTCGGGTTGTTGAACTCGGCGGCATCGATCAGGCCGCTCTTCATCGCCGGCTGAATTTCGCCGCCCGGCAGCTGCACGACCGACATGCCCATCTCGTTCAGCACGTCCGCCGCCAGGCCGACCGTGCGGTACTTCAGGCCCTTCATCTGGGAAGCGTCCTTGATCTCTTCCTTGAACCACCCGAGCGGCTGCGCCGGCATCGGGCTGTTGAAGAAGCTGACCAGGTTCAGGCCGAGGGTCCCCATCAACTCGTTGAAGAGGTCCATGCCGCCGCCGTAGTGGATCCAGCCGAGCAGCTCCTGCGCCGACCAGCCGAAGCAGGGGCCGGTGCCGAACAGGGACGCCGCCGGCGACTTGGAATACCAGTACGCGGGCACGTAGTGGGCGCCGTCGAGGACGCCGCGGTGCACGGCATCCTGCATCTGGCTGGTCTTGACCACGGAGTTGACCGACAGAAGGTCGATCTTCAGGTCCTTGCCGGCCATGGAGTTCACGCGGTCGACATAGCTCTTCGCGTTCTCGAGAAAGATGCCGCCGCCCCAGGCCGCCTGGACCTTGAGCACCGTCGGTGCCGCGGTCGCGACGTTGGGCGCCGCGACCATGGTCGCCGCGCCGGCCGCGGCGACGCCCGCGCCGGTCAGGAACTTCCGGCGGGTCGCCGCCTTGCCCTTGTTCTCCTCGGCGAGCGTCGAGTTGCGTTTCGTGACTTTCGTCATAACCATTGCTGTACCTCCCTAAGGCGATTTTACCCGGCGGGGCCGTCGGCCGCGGCGCCGGGAGTCCGATCAGAGTGCCAAAGTTCTTGGTGTCGTTGGTCCGCCGGCGAAGCTTATCTTCTTGTTATCGGCCGGCGTGGGCGCCTGGGCGCCCAAGCTGCCTCCTGTTCACTTCCTGTTCGCGCCTCCCCCTGGACGCGTCGGGACTCTCGGCTATTTCCAGGCCCTTCGCAAGTGACTTTTGTGACAGCTCCCAAGGGCCGCCGCCGCGAACCAGCCGCACTCAACTCGACCGAATGGATGCTCTTGATGGCTCGCGCCGCCCCGATCCCTCTCCCTTGAGAAGGGTCAGGGTGAGGGTGGTGTTAGGCGACGCGGTCGCCCGGCGCGCGGCCGGCGAAGAAGGCGTCGAGGTTGTCGCAGGCGCGGAAGCCCATGGCGTCCCGGGTCTCGCGGGTGGCGCTGCCGATGTGCGGCAGCAGGAAGGTGTTGTCCAGCTCGCGGTAGGCGGGGTCGAGCGCCGGCTCGCCGTTGAAGACGTCGAGGCCGGCCGCCGCCACCCTGCCCGACCGGAGCGCCGCGATCAGCGCCGGGTCGTCGACGATCGCGCCCCGCGCCGTGTTCACCACGATCGCGTCCTCGGGCAGCAGGGCGAGGCGCTCGGCGTTCAGCAGCCCCTCGGTCTCCGGCGTGTTGGGGCAGTGCAGCGAGAGCACGTCGCTCGCCGCAATCAGGTCCTCGACGGTCTCGTGGAACACCGCGCCGGCCTCGGCCGCCGGGTCGAGGCGCCGGCGGTTGTGGTAGTGGACCGCCATGTCGAAACCCCGGGCGCGCCGGGCGGTCACCTGACCGACCCGGCCCATGCCGATCACCCCGAAGCGCTTGCCGGTCACCTGGGTGCCGACCATGAAGGCCGGGCTCCAGTCGCGCCACTGCCCGGCGCGGATCAGGCGCTCGCCTTCGCTCGCCCGCCGTGCCGCGCCCAGCATCAGCAGCATGGCGATCTCCGCGGTCGCGTCCGACAGCACATCGGGCGTGTTGGTCACCACGATGCCGTGGCCGGCCGCGGCGCCGAGGTCGACGTGGTCGACCCCGACCGACATGTTGGCGATGATCCTGACGCTTTCCGGCAGGCGGCCCAGGACCTCGGGCGGGAAGCGCTCGGTGTGGCACGGCAGGATGGCGTCGGCGCCCTCGGCCAGGGCCAGAAGCTCTTCGCTGGTATAGAGCCGGTCGCTCTCGTTCAGACGCGCCTGGTAGTCCCGTGCCAGACGCGCCTCGACCGCAGGCGGCAGCTTGCGCCCAACCAGGACAACCGGTTTCTCGCTCATGGGACCCTCATAAAGGCGGCTCGACGGAAGGCGTTCAACGGCCGCGATCTACAGCAGGGCGCGGCGGTTCCGTCAAGCGGCAGCAGGCTGTGGGAAGGGCACTGAGTTGGCACCGTCACCCTTCGACAAGCTCAGGGTGAGGGCGATCCATTTACGAGCAGATACCCTCATCCTGAGCTTGTCGAAGGATGACGGTGATCAAGGACTGAGAGGTTTTCAGAAGCCTGCTTGATCCGGTGGCGAAATCAGCCAGGAGGTCAGGCGGCGAGCTGTTGCAGCTTGGACATGAGGAACTCGATGTCGTCATCCGACAGGCGCTCGCTCGGGTCCTCGCACTGGGTCAGGATGCGCTCCAGCATCCGCTCGATATAGCGGTTGCGGTCGTTCTCGCCACCGTCGTAGTCGGTCTCCTCGACCACCTCGATGCCGGCGCGCACCGCGGCGAAGAGCCGCTCGGGCAGGCCGGCGCGCAGGTAGATCGATTCCAGGCCCAGGGTGCCCTTGTCGTGGATCAGGATCCGGGCGTTCTGGACCGGTACGCCGGCCAGGCGAGCCAGCGCGACCTCGAAGAAGGCGATGTCGCCCATGCAGAGCGCGCGCAGCACCAGCGTCGGGGTCAGCCGGCCGTTGACATGGAGCTGCTCGACCAGGCGCTCGAGCTCCTCGTCGCTCGAGCCGTCGCTCAAGAGACTGACCGTGGCGCGCTCGCGCACCTGAAGGATCAGGCTGCTGGCGGTATCGGCCGCCAGGTCGTGCTGCTCGACCAGGAAGGACTCCAGACGGCTGCTGAGCGCCGACACCAGGCGCTCGGAGATCGCCGCCGAGAGGTTCGGCCGGCGGACCAGCGAGTCGGCGACCGCCTCGCTGCTCTCGTAGCGGTCAAGCACACGGCCGATCGCCTCGTCGTCGAGCTCCGCCCCCTGGTTGGCGACCAGGTGGGCCACGGCGACGTCGTTCTCGCTGTCGATCAGCGCGTCGGCGACACCGGGCGCGACGCGGTCGCGCTGGGCGATGGTCTGCTGCTTGGCCGGCGCCGCTTCGCGGATGATCTCGATGAGGTCCTCGTCACGCAGCACCTCCGAGAAGCGCAGGATCGGCAGGCTGACCTGCTCGACGTCCTTGGCCAGGGTCAGCGCCACGTCGTGCGGCAGGTCGTCCGAGTGCTTGAGCCCGACAGAGAGCGCCTCGCGCACCCGGACCTCGGCGTCCTTGACCAGGACCCGGAAGATCTCCTCGGCCAGCTTGCGCTCGTTCTTGGACAAGCTCTTGGCGCCGAACTCGTGCGCCACCTTGGCCGCCGTCTCGGCGCGCGCATCGGCCGTCGGATCGTTGATCAGCCGCTCGACGTCGGCCTTGGAAAGTGTCTTGCTCATGTCGTCCTTGCGTCAGGCCGGCGGGGCGTCGAGGCGGCCCGAACCGCCCGCCCCAGGACCAATGCGGTTGAACGCGGTTAGTGTAACGTTAAGTGGCTAAGCCTTGTTTAACGCACCCTGACATTCGTGCCCTCCGGGCCCCTCGAAAGGGTCTAGCGCAGGGAGATTAGGGCGCTTCCGGCCGTTGGGAGGGGGCCCGGCCAGGCCCCGGAAGAACCTTCAGCCGCGGCCGATCATCGCCTGGCCGACCGCCCGGATCTGCTCCTCGATCGAGAAATCGAGGTAGGAGGTCACCTCCAGGTCCCGGTCCTCGAAGACATTGGCGCCGGGGTTCCGCGCGCGCCAGTCGGCCACGGTCCGGTCGCGCCGCTGGACCAGCTCGACGATCTGCGGCTTCATGAGCCGGAGAACCGCGGTGATCCAGCGGTTGACCGGCCAGGACGGGCGGGCGTGGTCGATCTCGAAGTGGTCGAGCAGGCGGGCGACGTCCTCGGCCTCGTACCAGACCTCGCCGGTCACCCAGCGATTGACCGTGAACAGCCGGAACGGGAAGCCCATCTTGTCCATCGAAACGGCGATCAGGTGACAGAGCGCGTCGTTCGGGTCCTTGGGCTTCTTGTACTCGGGCACCTTGGCCGGCTCGATCCCCTCGGGCATGCCCTTGGGCCGGATGAAGGTGTGGAAGTGGCCGTGTTCCTTCTCGAAGCGGTCGGCGAAAGGGTGCGCATGGTAGTAGTACTGGCCGTGGGTCTCGTTGTCATAGACGTCGCCTTTAGGATAATGGTCCCATTCATAGAAGGTCCCCTGGTCGCGCAGTAGCTCGCCGACCACGTTGTCGCCGGTCTTGGCCAGGATTCGGTGGATCTCGACCAGTTCGCGCCCGGCCTCGGCCATGGCCTCGAGCTGCTCGCCCGGCAGGCCTGCCAGGTCGACGTCCGACTGGATCGCGACCCGCTCGATCGCCTCCGCCGTCCGCATGGTGCCTCCTCCTTCGAAGCCTATGCTCAGGATCGTCTAGGTGGGGCCGGCCGCCCCGCCGTTCACCGCACGGGAGATAAAGATGCCGTGAGCCGCCGGCCTTGAAAAGCCCCGGCTGGACGGCGAACCAAGCGCCCTCGGGGTGGGGGCGTCGGGCCTCCTACGCGGCGAGACCGCGGGCCTGTAGCCGTGCCTCGACCTGGGCGAGCGCCTCCAGCATCACCTCGGGGCCGGCGCCAGGCTTGTGGGCCGCCTCGCTCAGGTGGCGGCGCCACTGGCGGGCCCCGGGCAGGCCGTTGAACAGTCCCAGGATATGCCTGGTGATCGACTTGACCGGCACGCCCCGCCGCCCCGCCGCCTCGGCGTAGGACACCAGGGAGCGGACCACCGCCGCCCGGCTCGGCGGCGCCGCAGAATCGCCAAAAAAGCGCCGGTCGACCTCGGCCAGGACGTAGGGGTTCTGGTAGGCCGCGCGGCCGATCATCACGCCGTCGACCCCCCGGGCGAGGTGGGCCTCGGCGGCCTCCAAGTCGAGGATGCCGCCATTGATCACGATCTCCAGCGCCGGGAAGTCCGCCTTCAGGCGATAGACTCGCTCGTAGTCCAGCGGAGGGATCTCGCGGTTCTGCTTCGGGCTGAGGCCGGAGAGCCAGGCCTTGCGGGCGTGGATCGTGAAGCTGCGGCAGCCGGCCTCGGCGACCGCCGCGACGAAGGCCTTGAGCTCGTCGTAGGAGTCCCGGTCGTCGATGCCGATCCGGGTCTTCACCGTGACCGGCAGGCTCGAGGCGCGGCCCATGGCCGCGACGCAGCGCGCGACGAGCGCCGGCTCGGCCATGAGGCAGGCGCCGAAGCGGGCGTTCTGGACCCGGTCGCTCGGGCAGCCGACGTTGAGGTTAACCTCGTCGTAACCATAGGCCTCGGCCTGCTCGGCGGCGACCGCGAGGTCCGCCGGCGCCGCGCCGCCGACCTGCAGCGCCAGGGGCCGCTCGGCCGGGTCGAAGCCGAGGAACCGCTCCCGGTCGCCGTGCAGGATCGCGCCGACCGGGATCATCTCGGTATAGAGCAGGGCGCGCCGCGAGATCAGCCGCAGGAAGAAGCGGTCGTGGCGGTCCGTCCAGTCCATCATGGGCGCGACGGAAATTCTGCGATCCAGACTGTAAGACACGGGGTTCGCTCGGAGGTTCCATCCAAGCCGCAAGCTACCACGGAACGCCGTCCGCGGCACGGGTAGAGACGCCAGCCGGGAGGCTCAACGGCGGGCCGGAAAAGCCATCTCCGGTTTGTAGCTGCCGAAGGAGCTCAGGGTTTGGCCGTTGCACTCCACCTGCCAGAATGAGCCAGGCACCACCGCCGACACACAGAGATAGTCCTCGCGAAAGGCATTGGTCGTCTCGTTCTCCTCGATGGCGATCGCGACCAGGCCGGCGACGATTCCTCCTTGCGCCGTGACCAACTGAATCGCGCCCTGCATGGTCCCGCCGGTTTCGATCCACTGGTCGACCAGGAGGACCTTCGTGCCAGGCGCGAAGGCCGGCAGGCGCATCTCCATGTCCTGGGTCCGGCCCGAATAGTTGGTGAAGGTCGCCTTGTCGGTATCGACGCAGAGCTTGCCGGCCTTGCGGATCGGCAGCATGCCCACGCCCAGGCGGGTCGCCAGGGCTGCGGCAAGCACGAAGCCCATGGCATCCAGGCCGGCCACGACATCGACCTCCGCGCCCTGCAGATCGGCTTGAAGATCGTCCAGCAGATCGTGGAAGGCCGCGCCGTTGATGTAGATCGAGGTCGGATCGAGCCAGGCGAACTTCGGCCCCTTGGTGTTGGGCGACATGATCCGCAGATACCAGCGGTCGTCTCTCGGGCCGCGTTCGAGACTCGCTTTGGTCATAGGCCTCCCCAATCAGTATTGCCAAGCGTACGGCAGAGAGTCATCAGATCCGCCAGACGCACCGGATCGATGTTGTAGAAATCATCTTCGTGGTTGATTCCCGTTGCCACCAGGAAACAGTCGACCGCGAGGCAATAGTACTGGGCGTTCTCCGGCGTTACACCCGAGGCCAGGGCCAGAGCGTGCGGCCCGAGTCCGGACCGAAAGGCCGCGATCTTGTCCAGGTCGGCTTCCACTCCGGTTGCCATGCCGGAGGTGGTCACGACGTCCATCCATTCCGCCGCCCGCCTCGCCGCCTTGACGTAATCCTTGGGAGCAACCGGCCGCTGCTTCTTGAAGGCTGTTCCGCCGAAATATAGACCCTCCCAACCGGAACTCTCGCGGGCCGCCGAGATCGCTTCCGCCTCTGGCTGATCGGAATGGAAGCCCCGCTCGTCGATGCAGGCATCGTCGGCCCAGTAGGCATCGAAGCGCGCACCCTCTCTCTGAAGAGCACCGAGAATCGGAAAGGCGTCGCGCCCGGTCACGGCGAGGAAATTCACCCCCATCCAGAGTGTCGGAAAGTCTGCTCTCACCCGGCGAAGGATCGGCAGGAAGGGTTCGACCGGAAAGTCGTGGTTGATCAGGAAGGCCCCGGCCGCGCCCGCCTCCGCGACGATGCGGAGATTTCTCTCCGTCTGCGCCGTGTCCAGCACATGGATGACCGGGAAGACCACCGGCCCGGGGGTATCGAAGTGTCGATGAAAGCTTGCACGGTCCATGACAGGCACAAGAATAGTCGGATTCCCGATCGAGCAAAAATTCATGTTGTCGACGGCGGCGGCCTTGAACGGGCGGCGCGACCCGCGGATCGCTTTAAGTCTTCTACCCGGTCAGCACCGTCGTTAAGATCGGCCCGGGCGGCCGAGCGGAAAGGCACCCCAAGGAGAACGACGGGGAGACAGGTACAATGAGAAATCCAAAGAGCTCGAAACTGGCGCAGCCGACCAGGCGGGAAGTGCTGAAGTACGGCGGAGTCGCGGTCGGCGCCGCCGCCGGTCTGGCCATGCCCTTCGTCAAGCGCGCGAAAGCGCAGGCGACCGAGATCAACATGCTGGCCTGGTATGGCCACGGCGAGCCGGACATGGTCGAGGAGTTCGAGGCCGAGAACAACGTCAAGTTCAAGCCGAAGTACTATGCCGGCGGCGACAACATGCTGGCCTTGATCGCGCAGTCACCGCCGGGCACCTATGACATCATCCTGTCGGACGCGGAATTCGTACAGCAGCTCAATGCCGCCGGCTACATCGAGCAGATGGACCCGGGCGACTACGATTTCGACGACATGCTCTACGAAGACTTCAAGCGCTTCCCCGGGCACTGGGACGGCGACAAGCTCTTCTCCGTCATGGTGCGCTTCGGCCACCTCGGCGTCTCCTACAACAAGAACGCCGTCACCGCCGAGGAAGCGGAGAGCTACGCCTGCTTCTGGAAGCCGGAACTGAAGGGCAAGGTCGGCCACTTCGACTGGCACCTTCCATCGCTCGGCATGATGAGCCTCTACAACGGCAACGGCGCCAAGCTGTGGGATCTGGACGACGCGGCCTGGTCCAAGGTGCAGGAGACGACCCTGAGCCTGCGGCCCCAGGTCGGCGGCTATTTCGACTATGGCGGCACCTTCAACTCGCTGAAGAACGGCGAGATGCTGGCCATGTGCGGCATCGGCGACTGGATCACCGGCGTGCTCGAGAAGGACGGCGCGCCGGTCGCCTCCGTCGTGCCGAAGGAAGGCGGCATCCAATGGACCGAGTCCTATTCCATCGGCAAGGGTTCGGAGAAGGCGGAGGTCTGCAAGAAGTTCATCCAGTACATGCTGAGCCCCCGTGGCCAGGTGCGCTCGGCCCAGATGGTGGCCTACCCGGGTTTCTGCATCACAAGAAAGGGCCAGAAAGCCCTGCAGGAGGCCAACCTCGCTGAGGCCAAACGCACCGGGCAGATCGAGGGCGCGCCCAACAATCCGATCACCCTGATCAAGGAAGGCCGCATCCACTACCGCAACATTCCGGTGCAGCAGAGCCTGGAAGACTGGAACGACTTCTGGTCTGAGTACAAGAACGCCTAGATCAGACCCGGTTACGGCCGGCGCAACCCCAGAAGCGGATCGCGCCGGCCGTTCTTTGGCTTGTCCTCGAGGGGGATGACCACGTGTTGCCGCGAGGCGCGATCAAGGAAGTGGAATGGCTGACGCGCCGCAAGAATCTCGGAAGTTTGTCCGCCGGTTCGACCGCTATGCCCTGACCTGGCGCCTGCCGATCATCGTCTGGCAGTTGGCCTTCTTCGTCGGTCCATTGCTCTTCATGATCGCCATGTCGTTCTTCCTGGTGAAGAACTACCGCATGGTCGAGGCCTTCGAGTTCGTCAACTGGACCAAGATGCTCGGCCGGAACTACTTCTGGGACAGCTACCTGCTGACCTTCGGCCTCGCGATGCTGTCGACCCTCGTCGTCACGGTCCTCGCCTTTCCGGCCGCCTATGCCCTGTCCTTCAAGGTCTCGCCCGCGGTCCGGCGCTGGGCGATCTTCTGCCTGATCGTGCCCTTCTTCACCAGCTATCTGGTGCGGACCTTTTCCTGGTACGTGATCCTCGCCGAGTCCGGCGTGATCAACGCGATCCTGGGCTACATCGGGCTCGGCCCCTACACCATGCTGAACACCAAGTTCGGCACCATCGTCGGCTACATGACGCTGACCCTGCCGCTCGTCGTCATCCTGCAGACCCTCTCGCTGGCCAACGTCGACCGCAGCCTGATCGAAGCGGCGCACAATCTGGGCTGCGGGCGGCTGCGCACGGTTTTTACGGTGATCGTGCCGCTCGCCAAGGTGGGTCTGATCATCGGTGCGGTCTTCTGCTTCATTCTTTCCTTCGGCGACTTCGTCAGTCCCTACTACCTCGGCGGCTCGAAACCCCCGACACTGCCGATCCTGATCATCGATACGACCAAATCCGGCCAGCAGTGGCCACGCGCCGCCGTGGTCGCCATCATGATGATGATCACCCTGCTCACCGTCGCCTTCACCGCCGTCGCCCTGGCCTACCGGAAGCCGGTCAGATGACGTTGGATCGCGGAATCCGCTGGTTCCTCCGCGCCTACCTGGTGCTGATCTTCGTCTTCGTCTTCGCGCCGATCATCGCCAGCGTGATCTTCTCCTTCAATTCACAGCGCTTCCCGACCATTCCCCTGGGCAGCTTTTCGCTCCAGTGGTACGAGGCGATCTTCACCGATCCCGACGTCTGGGACGCAGTGCGCACCAGCGCCATCGTCTCGCTTTGTACCGCTTGCCTCGCGACGCTCATCGGCTTCTGCACCGCCTACACCGACTACCGCTACGGCTTCCGCTTCAAGGGCGCCTATCTGGCGCTCGCCCTGCTGCCGCCGACCATACCCCTGATCATCCTGGCGCTGGCCATGCTCGCCTGGTTCTCGCGGATCGGGGCCTCGGGCCAGATCTGGTCCATCGTGATCGCCCACACCGTGCTCTGCGCGCCCTTCGCCATGGCGATCATCCGCCTGCGCCTGCAGCAGATGGACCGCAACCTCGAGGCGGCCGCCTGGAACCTGGGCGCCAGCGAGTGGCGGGCGATGCGCCAGGTCGTGATACCCTTCACCCGGCCGGCCATCGCCTCTGCGCTCTGCCTGACCGCGGCGGTCTCCTTCGACGAGTTCGCCGTCGCCTGGTTCGTGTCGGGTCTCAACAAGACCGTGCCGGTGATCATTCTGGAGATCGTCACCGGTAACATCGATCCACAGGTCAATGCGATCGGCACCCTGGTCTTCATCACCTCGATCACCCTGGTGGTGATGGCTCAGATCCTGATCATGACCCGGGAAGGCCGGCAGGGAGCCTAGTACCCACTTTCAGGATTGAGTGTTTCGTATGACGAGTTATCAAGACTTTCGGTTAGGAGCGTGGTCCGCCGTGATGCAGGTCATCAAAAGGGCCGCGCGACCCCCATTGGTCTCAACGGGGCCGAAAGTCTTGATAACGCGCCCGGAAAGTTGCCGAGGCGCCCGCCCGGCGTCGTCAGCGGCGCTCACCGATGCTTCGGCATCGCTTTCGCGCCGCGCGCAGCGCCGGGCCTACGCCCCCCTAGCCGGACGGGCGCCTCGGCAATCAGACGATGCACTCAATCCTGAAAGTGGGTACTAGATGAGCCGCGCGCTTGTCGTATTTGAGGATGTCGTTAAGCGTTTCGACAACTTCGTGGCGGTCAAACGCCTGAACCTGGAAATCCAGAGTGGCGAGTTTCTAGCCCTGATGGGCCCTTCGGGCTGCGGCAAGACCACGACGCTGCGCATGCTGGCCGGGCTCGAGCAGCCCTCGAAGGGCGATATCCGCCTGGACGGCCAATCGCTTCTTTCCGTCAAGCCCCACGAGCGCGACACGCCCATGGTCTGGCAGAGCCTCGCGCTCTTTCCCTTTCTCAATGCCCGGGAGAACGTCGAGTTCGGCCTGAAGATGCGCGGCATGGCGGCGGAGCCGCGGCGCAAGAAGGCCCAGGACTGGCTGGAACGTCTCGGCATCGGCGAGTTCGCTGAACGCGACGTCCTGCAGCTTTCAGGCGGCCAGCGCCAGCGCGTCGCCCTGGCCCGCGCCCTCGTGACCGAGCCTAGGATCCTTCTTCTCGACGAGCCCCTCTCGGCCCTTGACGCTCACCTGGTGGTGCGCATGCAGGGGGTCCTGACCCGCCTGCAGCGCGAGCTCGGCATCACCTTCGTCTATGTGACCCATTCCCAATCCGAGGCCTTCGCCATGGCCGACCGCGTCGTCATCATGAGCGACGGCGAGATCGCCCAGATCGGCACGCCGCGGGACATCTACCGGGCGCCTGCCAACCGTTTCGTGGCCGAGTTCGTTGGAAGCAACAACATCCTCACCGGCAAGATCGAGCGGCTCGAAGCGAGCGAAGCCGTGGTGGCAACGCCGGCGGGCGACCTCAAGGTTCAGGTCGGCGTCGAAAACACCATTGCGCTGGGAGACGAGATAAGTTTCGTCATTGCCGCCGATCTCGTGCACCTGTCCCAGGATCGGCCGGCAGACGGCAACTGCGTCCCGGTCACTCTGATTTCGGAGGAATTCATCGGGTCCGTCGTCACCCTGTTCCTGGAAAGCGCGGATGGCACCGAGTTCAAGACGCAACTTCAGGAACGCGACCTGGCCAACATCGACCTCAAGTCGGCGCGCGAGCTCTATCTCTCCTGGCCAGCCGCCAGCACTCACCTTCTGACCGGCGAGTCGAAGCGAAAGGGCACGTCATGATCGCCAACCCAATCCCCTGGCCGAACGGCGCGCGCTGCGCCTGCGCCATCACCTTCGACATGGACGCGGACAGCCTCATTCACATCGCCAAGCCCGAGGATTCCCATCGACGCCTCTATCCGATTTCCATGGGAAAGTACGGTCCGACCGTCGGCGTCCCGCGCATTCTCGAGACCTACCGCAAGTACGGCCTCAAGCAGTCCTTCTTCATTCCGGGCTGGTGCCTGGAGCAATACCCCGAGACCGTGGAAGCGATTCTGAAGGACGGCCACGAGATCGGCCATCACGGCTATCTTCACGAGAACCCAACCAGCATGGGCGCCGAAAAGCAGCGCGAGTGGTTCGAGCGCGCGCTCCAGGCCCACAAGAACATCTGCGGAAGCCTGCCGCGCGGTTACCGGGCGCCGGTCTACGACATAACGCCCGAGGTCGTCGACCTGCTGATCGAGCACGACTTCGCCTATGAATCCTCCATGATGGCGGACGACGTCCCCTATCTCCTCAAGACCGATCGAGGCCAGCTCTGGGAGATTCCCGTGCATTGGGGCGAGGACGACTGGCCGCCCTTCGCCCACTACGAGGAGATTGGCTACCTGATGCCGGTGCGCGCGCCGAGCAGGGGCCTTCAGGCCTTCTGGGAGGAGTTCGAGGCCCAGTACGAGTTCGGCGGCTTCTTCATGCTGATCCTCCACCCCTTCCTGACCGGCCGCCTCGCACGCTGGCGCCTGGTCGACTCCTGGATCGAGCAGACCCTGCGGACGAAAGAGGTTTGGTTCGCCACCCTGGAGGACATCACCCGGCACATCGCCGAACTACAGGCGGCCGGCCGCTACGAACCGCGGATCGACAAGCTGCCCTACTACGACGGCCCTGTCGCCGAGTGAGCGCTTCGGCCCCACCCGACCTGACG
The DNA here is from genome assembly GCA_030064845.1 of Kiloniellales bacterium. Classification (NCBI taxonomy): domain Bacteria; kingdom Pseudomonadati; phylum Pseudomonadota; class Alphaproteobacteria; order Rhodospirillales; species Kiloniellales bacterium. The sequence goes on along the minus strand of JASJEC010000019.1, from coordinate 30,525 downwards.
CTCCAGCTCTACGCCGCGCCCGCCTCGGCCAGCAGCGAGGCGTTGCCGCCCGCCGCCGTGGTGTCGACGCAGACGTGCCGCTCCAGGCTGAACCACTCGGGCCGGCCGGGCTCGGTGACGAGCGGAACCAGCGGGCCCTTGCGCGCCGCCAGCGCCCGGCGCAGCGCGCGGAGCGTGGCGACGCCGGCCTGGCTGGCCACGGCGTCGCACCCGGCCAGCCCGGCCAGCGCGGCGGGCTCGAGCACCCCGTCCAGGGCCGCCGCCGCGCCGTCCGCCTCGAGTTCCGAGGCCGACGCGCCGGGCGCCACCATCAGGGCGGCGTTGCCCGCCTTCAGGGCCGCCTCGGCCTGGGTCCGGGCCGCCGCCGCCGTGGGCCCGAGGCAGAGCACCTTGCCGCGCGGATGCTCGGCCAGGCGGTTCGACTCGCCGGTCGGGCCCGGCAGGGATTCCGGCTCCGCGGTCCAGTCCGGCACCGTCAACCCGTCGAGGGCGGCCTGGGCCGCCGCCGCGCCCACGGCCGCGCCTGACGCCTCGGCACCATCAGCCTCGGGGACCGCGAGGAAGCGCCGCACGTAGCTCGGCCCGCCCGCCTTCGGTCCGGTGCCCGAGAGCCCCTCGCCGCCGAAGGGCTGCGAGCCGACCACGGCGCCGATTTGGTTGCGGTTGACGTAGATGTTGCCGCAGCGCACGCGCTCGACGATGTGCTGCACGCGGTCGTCGATCCGGGTATGGAGCCCGAAGGTCAGGCCGTATCCGCGCGCATTGACGGCGTCGATCACGGCGTCGACCTCCTCGGCGTCGAAGGTGGCGACGTGCAGGACGGGGCCGAAGATCTCCTGCTCCAGCTCCTCGATTCCGTTCAGCCGGATCACGGTGGGCGGCACGAAGAGACCCCCGGCCGGGACCTTCAGCTGCTTCGCCACCCGGCCTTCGGCCGCCTGCACCGCGATGTGCCTCTCGATGCCGGCGCGGGCTTCGGCGTCGATCACCGGGCCGACGTCGGTGGAGAGCTCCCAGGGGTCGCCGAGGCGGAGCTCGTCCATAGCGCCGTAGAGCATGGTCAGCACCCGGTCGGCGACGTCCTCCTGGACATAGAGCATGCGCAGCGCCGAGCAGCGCTGTCCCGCGCTCTGGAAGCTGGAGGCGATGATGTCGCGCACCGCCTGCTCCGGCAGAGCGGTCGAGTCGACGATCATCGCGTTGAGGCCGCCGGTCTCGGCGATCAGCGGCGCGCGGGGATCGAGATTTTCCGCCATGGAGCGGTTGATGATCTGCGCCACCTCGGTCGAGCCGGTGAAGCAGACCCCGGCCACCCGCGGATCGGAGGTCAGCGGCGCGCCGACGGCGGGGCCGTCACCCGGCAGAAGCTGGATCGCCGCCTTGGGCACGCCGGCTTCGTGCATCAACCCCACCGCGCGGGCCGCGATCAACGGTGTCTGCTCGGCCGGCTTGGCGATCACCGCGTTGCCGGCCGCGAGCGCCGCCGAGATCTGGCCGGTGAAGATCGCCAGGGGAAAGTTCCACGGGCTGATGCAGACGATCGGGCCGCGCGGCCCGTCCTGGCCCTCGAGCCGCTCGGCTTCAGCCGCGTAGAAGCGCAGGAAGTCGACCGCCTCGCGCACTTCGGCCACGCCGTCCAGCAGCGACTTGCCCGCCTCGCGGGCGGCCAGGGCGAAGAACTCCGGCGCATGGGCCTCGTAGAGATCGGCGACCTTGCGCAGCACGGCGGCCCGCTCGCCGGCGGGGCGCGCAGACCAGTCGGCGAAGCCTTGCGGCGCGGCGGCAAGCGCGGTCTCCACATCCGCCGCGCTCGCCTCGGTAACCCGGCCGACCAGCTCGGCGGGCTGGGCGGGGTTCGCGAGATTGCGCGGGGTCGCGCCGGCGACCGGCCCGGCGATCATCGGCCCGGCCTGCCAGGTGTGGTCGCGGAAGGGCGCGCGGGCGGCGTCGAGCGCCGCGACCTCCTCGGGGTCGGTGATGTCCCAGCCCTTGGCGTTGACCCGGCCGGCGCCGAAGAGAGCGGCCGGCGGGCGGATGCCCGGATTGGCGATCCCGTCCCCCAGGGCCGCCACGGCGTCGAAGGGATCCTGGGCGATCGCCTCCGGCGCGATGCTCTCGTCGACGATCTGGTTGACAAAGGAGGAGTTGGCGCCGTTCTCCAGGAGACGCCGCACCAGATAGGCCAGCAGGTCCCGGTGGGCGCCGACCGGGGCGTAGATGCGGCAGCGGGTGCTCTCCTCCTCGAGCACGACGGCATGCAGGGTCTCGCCCATGCCGTGCAGGCGCTGGAACTCGAAGGCGGCCTTGTTGCCCTTGACCTTGGAGGCGGCCATCTCCAGCACCGCGCTCACGGTATGGGCGTTGTGGGTGGCGAACTGCGGGTAGATCCGGTCGGTCATGGCCAGCAGCTTCTCGGCGCTGGCGATGTAGCTGACGTCGGTCGAGACCTTGCGGGTGAAGACCGGAAAGCCCTTCAGGCCCATCACCTGCGCGCGCTTGATCTCGGTGTCCCAGTAGGCGCCCTTCACCAGGCGCACCATGATCTTGCGGTCGAGGCGGGTCGCCAGAGCGTAGAGCCAGTCGATGACGTGGCCGGCCCGGGGCCCATAGGCCTGCACGACCACGCCGAAGCCGTCCCAGCCGCTGAGCGAGGGGTCCGAGAGCACGGCCTCGATGACGTCGAGCGAGAGGTCGAGCCGGTCGGCCTCCTCGGCGTCGATGTTGAAGCCCATGTTCGCCGACTTGGCCAGCAGCGCCAGCGAGCGGGTCCGCGCCGTCAGCTCGGCCATCACGCGGTCGCGCTGGCCGAACTCGTAGCGCGCGTGCAGGGCCGAGAGCTTGACCGAGATCCCCGGGTTCTCGCGGATGTCGTCGGAGGTACAGCTCCCCGCCAGGGCGGTGATCGCGTCGGAATAGGCCAGGTGGTAGTGCCGCGCGTCGGCCTCGGTCCGCGCCGCCTCGCCCAGCATGTCGTAGGAATAGGTGTAGCCCTTCGCCACGTAGGGCGCCGCGTTCTCCTGCGCCTCCTCGATGGTGCGGCCGAGCACGAAGTTGCGGCCCAGCTCGCGCATGGCCTGCCCGACGGCGGTGCGGATCACCGGCTCGCCGAGCCGCTTGACGGCGCCGCGCAGCGCGGCCGTCAGGCCCTCGGGCTCGGCCAGGACCTTGCCGGTCAGCATCAGCGCCCAGGTCGAGGCGTTGACCAGCGGCGAGGCGGAGTGGCCGAGATGCTTGCCCCAGTCGGACGGCGCGATCTTGTCCTCGATCAGCGCGTCGATGGTCTCCGCGTCGGGCACCCTGAGCAGCGCCTCGGCGAGGCACATCAGCGCCACGCCCTCCTTGGTGGAGAGGCCGTACTCGGCCAGGAAGCTCTCCATCAGTCCCGGATTGGTGGTCTCGCGCACCCGGCGGATCAGCTCCGCCGCCTTGGCCGCGATGGCGGCGCGGGCCCCGGCGCCGAGGCCGCTCTCGGCGGCCAGACGACGCACCACGGCGGCCTCGTCGGGCAGGTAATCCGCGCGCATGGCGGTGCGAATGGTGTCGAGATCGGGCGCGGGACGCATCATCTGGGACCTCCATTCGGCATGTTTCGACGAAAGTAGCAAATCACGCCGGGACCGAGCAGCCCCCTTCAAACGCAAATCCCTATCGCCGGGACAGGTGGACCCCCGCCAGCATGCAGCGCACCGATCCGCCGGCCAGCTCGATGGTCGGGATGTCGAGCGGCAGCGGCGTGGCGCTCTCGGAGATCGCCGCAACCTGCTGCGGCGTCAGGGCCCGCAAGGCGCGGCTCGATAGGGCGAGGACCCGGCCCTCGGGTGCCTGAAGCTCGATCGCGTTGCCCGCGAACTCGGCGATCTGCCTGCCGCTGAGCGCAATCACCCGGCGCCCGGACTCTTCGAAGCGCTGGATGATATGGGCGCGCCGCGCGGGGTCCACGATCATGTCGAGGCCGATCATGACGAAATCCGTCGCGATGCACATCAGCACATTGGTGTGGTAGATCGCCCTACCGGTGTCGTCGCGGGCGTCGAACACCATGGGCTCGTAGTTGAAGTGGGAGCAGAAGCGCTCCAGGGCGATGGGATCGGTGCGGTTCGATCGCGCCGCGTAGGCCACGCGGTCGATATGGTCGAGCACCATGGCGCCGGTGCCCTCGAGAAACAGGCCGTCGGGCTCGAGCCCGGAGTAGTCCATCACGTCCTGCACCCGGTATTCGGCCTTCAGCATCTCGATGACGTCCGCGCGCCGTTCCCTGCGCCGGTTCGGCGCGTACATCGGGTAGAGCGCGACGTGGCCGCCCGGATGGGTCGAGAACCAGTTGTTCGGGAAGACCGAGTCCGGCGTCTCGGTGCCCTTGTCCTCGAAGACGTGGGTCGTGACACCGGCGCCGCGCAGGGCCTCGGCGGCGCCGTCGGCCTCGCCGCGGGCCGTCACGGCGATGGAGTCCGGGGCCAGGCCGGCGGTGTCCCGCTGAAAGGCGTTGTCGCTCGCCGTTTCCGTGTTCGGCGAGAAGTGATGCGGCCGGATCATGATGACGGCCGGGGGCGCCTGGACGCTGCGGCGGATCATGGTCGCGCTCATGCGTGCACCACCGCGGCGCGCTGGATCATGCCGTAGAGGTCGCGAGGCTCGTCGGGGTCGGCGATCATGTCGAGATCCTGGTAGTGCCCGGCGCGCTCGAGCTGCTCGTGCAGGAAGCGGAGCGCCGAGAAATCCTCGATCGCGAAGCCGACGCTGTCGAACAGCGTCACCTGATCGGCGCTGACACGCCCAGGCGCCTTGCCGGCTATGACCTGCCAGAGCTCGGTCACCTCGTGGTCGTCGGCGAGTTGCTGGATCTCGCCCTCGATCCGGGTCTGCGGGGGGTACTCGACGAAGATGTCGGAACGCAGCAGGACGTCGCGATGAAGCTCGGTCTTTCCGGGGCAATCGCCGCCGACCGCGTTAATGTGGACGCCGGCCCCGACCAGGTTGTCGGTCAGGATGGTCGCGTACTGCTTGTCGGCCGTCGCTGTGGTGATGATCTGCGCGCCCTCCACGGCCTCTTCCGCCGAGCCGCAGCGAACGAGCTCGAAGCCCTTGCCGGCGAGGTTCGCGACGCACTTGTCGGTCGCGGCCGGATCGACATCGAACAGCCGCAGCCTGTTCGTGCCCAGGATCGTCTTGAACGCCAGGGCCTGGAATTCCGATTGGGCGCCGTTGCCGATCAGGGCCATGCACTCGGATCCCCTCGGCGCCAGGTAGCGCGCCGCGAGCGCCGACATGGCCGCCGTGCGCAGGGCGGTGAGGATGGTCATCTCGGTCAGCAGCAACGGATAGCCGGTGGCGACGTCCGACAATACGCCGAAGGCGGTCACGGTCTGCAGGCCGTCGCGCATGTTGCCTGGGTGGCCGTTGACGTACTTGAAGCCGTAGGTGACGCCGTCGCTGGTCGGCATCAACTCGATCACGCCGTCGTGGGAATGGGAGGCGACGCGCGGCGTCTTGTCGAAGAGTTCCCAGCGCCGGAAATCCTGCTCGATATAGCCGGCAATCCCGGCGAGCATGGGCTCGACCCCGAGCTGCAGCACGATCCGCATCATGTGATCGACGCTGACGAAGGGGACGAGGTTGAGCGCTTTGCGTTCTGCGAGTGCCATCCTGCCTAGGCCCTTTCCGTTTCTTTGGAGCGACGCCCTTAGAGATATTGCGCCTGGGGGTAAATCAAAATGGCAAAACCCTGCAGAAATGCTGGATATTCTATCGAAATTGATAGATCGTGCTGGCGTTCTGACAGAAAGCGAGTCTTTGGCGATCAAGAGCAGCAGTAAGCACGCCTTCGACCGACTCGACCGGGAGCTGATCTCGGTCCTGCGAAAGGACGGGCGCGCGCCCCTGTCGAAGCTGGCCGACATTCTGGGCGTGTCCCGCGGGACGGTTCAGAACCGGATCGAGCGCCTGCTGGCGTCGGGCGCCCTCCTCGGCTTCACCATTCGGGTTCGCGACGACTACGAGACGGAGAAGATCCGGGCGATCATGATGATTGAGGTCGCGGGCCAGTCGACCACCGAGGTGATCCGCAAGCTGCGCGGCTTTCCCGAACTCCAGAAGATCCATACGACCAATGGGAACTGGGACCTGGTGGTCGAGATACAGACCGACAGCCTGAGCGATTTCGACCGCATCCTGAGGGAAGTCCGTGCCGTCAACGGGGTCTCCAACAGCGAGACCAGCCTGCTCCTCAGCAGCGTCTGAGCCGCGTTCCAGGTATCAGAGAGGTTCGACGCCCAGGATCAGCGGGTGGAGCCGGAAGAGACCGAAGTAGAGGCCGAGGCCGGCCGCGAGCCGGATCCCGGTGGCGCGGAGGCTCGCCGGTTTGGCGATCAGGGGACTCTGTTCGACGCGAACTAGCAGGTCCTGCCACGTCTCCCCCATCTCGCGGCGCTTCCGGCGGTCCACGAGGCGCCCCCCCAAGGCGGCGAAGGCCGCGAAACTCCCAAACAGCAGGAGGTGGGCGAGGTCGCCGTTCGGCACGATATGGGCGACGGACCAGAGCGCCAGAGCCGCCAGCAAGGGGTGCCGTGTCCAGCGCACCACGCCCGGGTGCGATGGGTCGAACTTCTCGCTGGCGCCGCCGCCGAAGGAAAAGGGGTTCGGCCGGGCGACCGACGCGGCAAGCAGAAGGCAGGCGGGCAGCATGAGCGCCACCGTCACCTGTGACTGCCAGGGCGCCCAGGGCCAGATCTGAACAAACGGTGCCCGCCCGGCCGCCAGGATGAGCCAGGCCAGAACCGCGAGGGACAGGGCGGAATAGAGCAGGGTGAACCCGGTGGCGCCGAGGCGGGCCACGAGCCAGGGCTTGACCGGCGCCCGGACCGGGAACGAATGACTCGCGAAGAAGACCGCGAACGCGAGGGCGAACTCGGCCCAGGCCATGGCGTTGCCACCTATGAACCGCGGTTGGTGATGGTCACCAGGCCGACGCTCGGGTCGACAACCAGATTGTCGCCGGTCCTGATCAGTGCCGTGACATCGCCGGCCTCGAAGCGGTCGCAGAGGGCGAGATCCGCCAGTGCCGCGCCTTGGGCCAGGATCGTGTTCGCCCGGTTGAACAGGATCGCCGTGGGGCAGATGCCGCGCGTCTTCATCTCGTGCAGCATCCAGGCCGAGGCGACGCCGCCCTTCGCCGTGTCGAACACCAGGATCCGGTCCTTGTAGCTCTGCCCGGCCAGGGCGTGCTCCGGGCGCGAGAAGACGCCCTTGATCCGGTCGAGGTCGTAGCGGGCCGAGAAGTTGTCTTGGGCGACCAGGGCCTCGCCCTCGACGCGCGGGCCGATCCCGGCGTGGCACCTGAGCTCGATCATCCGACGATCTCCCCGGCGACCGCCGACTCGACACAGCGCTCCATGCTGGCCAGCGCCGGCTGATAGCCGTAGCCGCCCAGGATGTTGACGATCTTGGCCGAATTGGAGAGCAGGCGCTTCCAGCCCTTGGCCTCGCCGATCTCGCGGGCGAACTGGTTGTAGAAGCAGGTGCCCTGAAGCACCGTGCCGCCGGCCGCCTCGATCGTCTCGACCAGCCCCATCCTGGCCGCGTCGGGATAAACCTGGGGCGCGGTGCAGACGATCAGCGGCACCACCATGCGGCGGCCCCGGCAGAGCTCGGCGACCTGCTGCATCTCCACGAGCGAGAGCTGCGGCGCGGCGAAGACCACCACGTCGGGCTTGTCGCCGGCGGCGCCGAAGCGCGCGCGGAGCGCGTCGATCATCTCCTCGGTCAGGGGCTCGGGAGTCAGGGCCCCGCCGCCGACGTCCTCCAGGCGCCCGGCCTCGGGCGTGATGCCGGCCAGGTGGAACAGCGGCGTGGAGCCGAAGCTCGCCATGGCCGCGCCCAGATGCTTCATCTGGTCCGAGGTGGGCACGGCCTCCAGTCCCTCGATCACCGGCACTTCCCAATAGGAGCCGGCAGTCTTGCCGGCCAGGGCGCCGAGCAGACCCCAGTCGGTCAGGTCCCGGGGCTGGACCTCGACCCGGAACCGCCGGGTCGCCCTGCGGTTCTCCTCGAGGTGCAGGCCGTAGCGCGGCGTGCGGCCGGTCAGCCCGGCGGCCAGCGCCGAGGGCCCGCCCTCGAAGTTCGAGCGCGCCCCGCAGGCCGAGTTGGCGTAGATCACCACGCCGGTGTCGCCGTACGCGACGTGGTCGCCCCGGACCGGCGGCATGACGGTCTGGTAATTGATGCAGGTGTTGGTCATGAGGATGCCCATCGCGGTGCAGGCCGCGATCGTGCGCCGCTCAAGATCGGCCATGGCCTCGGTCTGCCCGAGCGGACGGTAGTGGTCCAGGTCGACGCCGCGCGGGTCGGTGATCATGGGGACGGCGACCCGGCCCCCCTGCCCGGCCAGGCCCTCGAGGAAATCCACCCCGGCCTCGCCCAGGGCCTCGGGGTCGGCCATCATGTGGGCCTGGCTGACCGGCACCATGTCGGCGGCGTCGAACATCCGGCCGACCTTGATCTGATGGTCGATCGCCCAGCGCTTGGCCGCGCCGAGCGACCCGGCACGCATCGCCTTTTCTTCGTCGGTCAGTTTCACGGGCGCGGCCTCCCCGGGATGCTTGTCGGCCCCAGAGTAGAGCGGATCATGTTTGGTCGGAACCAGTTCGTGGTTCCGCCCAAACATGAGAATCCGCTCTACATGCTAGAGTGAGAGCAGATTCACGCAGTTGAATGGATCGCCCCGGGCGAGTCCATTCAATCGCGATCTGCTCTAGCGGGAAATGATCCTGGCGATCACAAGACTTTTTACCGCCCGCGCCCTGGGAGCCGGCGGCCCGCGCCCCATATGGGCCTAAGCGAAAGGCATCCGGCCGCCGGGACAGAGGAGGAGCGACATGAACGACGCCAGCGGATACCAGCCCCCGAAAGTCTGGAAATGGGAGGGCGAGAGCGGCGGCACCTGGTCGAGCATCAACCGGCCGATCGCCGGGCCGACCCACGAGAAGGAACTCCCGGTCGGCAAGCACCCGCTGCAGCTCTACTCCCTGGCGACGCCCAACGGGCAGAAGGTCACGATCCTGCTGGAGGAGCTGCTGGCGCTGGGCGAGAGCGGCGCCGAGTACGACGCCTGGCTGATCAGGATCGGCGACGGCGACCAATTCGGCAGCGGCTTCGTCGAGATCAACCCCAACTCCAAGATCCCGGCGCTGCTCGACCGCTCGGGCGCCAAGCCGATCCGGGTCTTCGAGTCGGGCGCGATCCTGCTCTATCTCGCCGAGAAGTTCGGGCACTTCCTGCCGAGCGACCCGGCGGCGCGGGCCGAGTGTCTCTCCTGGCTGTTCTGGCAGATGGGCTCGGCGCCCTATCTCGGCGGCGGTTTCGGGCATTTCTACAAGTACGCACCCTACCCCATGGAGTACCCGATCGACCGTTTCGCCATGGAGACGAAGCGCCAGCTCGACGTGCTCGACCGGCGTCTGGCCGAGAGCCGCTTCATCGCGGGGCAGGACTACACCATTGCCGACATGGCGATCTGGCCCTGGTACGGCAGCCTGGTGCGCGGCAAGGTCTACGACGCCGGCGAGTTCCTCGAGGTGGCCTCCTACACCCACGTGGTGCGCTGGGCCGAGGAGATACTCAAGCGCCCAGCGGTGCAGCGCGGCCGCATGGTCAACCGGGTCTCGGGACCGCTCGAGGAGCAGCTCCACGAACGCCACGACGCCGGCGACTTCGAGACACGCACCCAGGACAAGCTCGAGGCCGCCACCTGAATACGCTGTCCGGACCTGTCCTCGATCCAGATCACTTCTGCCTCGGCGATGGCGGTCAAGACAGGGGTCGAAGGCTCTGTTTTAGAAAGACCGTGGCATTCCGCTGGATCAGGGCGCGATTGGCCGCCGACTCGTTCCGCGCCAAACAATTGGCCCGCGCCAGGGCGATCTTCGACACACCTTCCGTGCGAGCTGGCGCTGGTATCCTCCAGGCCTTCGTCGAGGCTCGGATCTAGGTCCAGGGCAAGGAGAAGGTCTTGACGTTGGTGTAACTCTTCATCGCCTCGATCACGCCTTCCTTGTAACCGAGGCCCGAATCCTTGATGCCGCCAAATGGCGACATCTCGATCCGGTAGCCGGGCACTTCCCAGATGTTGACCGTGCCGACCTTGAGGCCACGGATATAGGCCTGCATCCGCTTGAAATCGTTGGTGCAGACACCCGAGGAGAGGCCGAAGGCGGTGGAGTTGGAGATCGCCATGACCTGCTCGTCCTCGTCGGGCACGCGGATCACCGGGATCACCGGGCCGAAGGTCTCTTCCATGACCAGCTCGGACTCGTGGGGCACCCGGTCGACCACGATGGGCGGCAAGAGCGCGCTCCGGCGGCCCGGGTCGTAGAGCACCTCGGCGCCGCGATCGGCCGCCATATAGACCCGCTTCTCGAAGAGCTCGGCGGCCTTGGCGTCGACCACGGTGCCAAGCGCGGTTTTCGGGTCCATCGGGTCGCCGAAGACGATCTTCTTGGCCCGCTCCTCCAGCAGCGGCACGAAACGGTCAGCGATGCTCTCCTGGCAGAGGATGCGCTTGACGGCGGTGCAGCGCTGGCCGGAGTTCTTGGTCGCACCGGCGATCGCAAGATCCGCGGCCTTGGCGAGATCATCCTCGTTCAGGTCGTTGAGGACGATCAGTGGATCGTTGCCGCCGAGCTCCAGCACCGTGCGCTTGTAGCCGGCGGTCTCGGCGATCATCTTGCCGACCGGGACGCTGCCGGTGAAGGTGATCAGGTCGATCAGTGGATTGGTGATCATCTCCGCGCCGATGTCCTGCGGCCAGCCGGTGACGACCGAGTACATCTCCGGCGGCAAACCGGACTCGTAGAGGACATCGGCCAGGATCAGGGCCGCCATGGGCGTCAGCTCGGTCTGCTTGCATACCAGGCAATTGTTGGTCGCGATGGCCGGCGCGATCTTGTGCGCCACCATGTTGAGCGGGTGGTTGAAGGGCGTGATCGCCGAGATCACCCTGAGCGGCTCGCGCGTGGTGAAGATCTTGCGCGCCTTGCCGTGGGGCGTGATGTCGCAGGAAAAGATCTCGCCATCGTCCTGGATACAGAGTTGGGCCGAAAGCGAGAAGACGTCGTAAGCCCGCCCGACCTCATAGAGCGAGTCCTGCTTGGAGATGCCCAGCTCCAGGGTGATCACGTCGGAGATCTCGTCCCGCCGCGCGACCAGGGCCTCGGCGGTCTTGAGCAGAATCTCCTGGCGCTCGTAGCGGGTCAGCTTCGGCTCGAACCTGGCCGCGGCTTCCAGAGCTTGGCGCGCATGTTCGGCGGTCCCCGCCGGCACGGTACCGATCACCTCCTCGGTGTAGGGGTACTTGACCTCGATCACGCCCTCGGCCTCGACCTTGCGGCCGGCGATGCGCATCGGCTCGTGGCGGGGCCCGGCGGCGGCTTCCGCGATGCTCATTTCCCTGTCTTCCCTCTTACCTAGCCCTCGACGATAGCGCGGTTCAGGCCGAGATCGAAGGCGTCGAAGTTGCGCACCTGAAGCCCGGCATCCAGGCCGCGCAGTTTGCGGTTCAAAATCATCGGCACGGCCTGGGTCGAGAGCCCGCCGTGGGAGCGCAGCGGCTCCTTCAGGGACGAAAGGTCGTGGCGCTCCGGGCTGGAACCCACGGCCGTGGTCGCCGCGGAAATCACGATGATGTCGCCCATACGGTCTTCCGGCAGCTCGAAGCGGGCGCAACCCTCGGCGCCGGTGCCGACCCACTCGATCCCGTCGAGCGCGCGCAGCTTGGCGCAGAGATCCGCGAGGTCGGTCTCCTCGGGCATATAGGCGGTGGCGAAACCGCCGAGGGCGCCGTGGTGCACGACATAGGGATCGGTGATCGGCAGGATGACCCGCGCCCGGTTCTCGCCCAGCATCTCGTCCAGGATGGTCTGCAGGTAGACCACGTGGGGCGTGCCGTCAGGATTGTGCATCGGGGTCATGCCGTGGTCGGCGGTCAGCACGACGGTGGCGCCGAGCGCATCGAGCTCGGCCCAGTAGGAATCCATCATCCGGTAGAAGTCGTTGGCGACCGGATCGCCGGGGGCGTGCTTGTGCTGGATGTAGTCGGTGGTCGAGAGGTAGACTATGTCGTAGCGCTTCTGCTTTAGCAGCGCCACGCCGGCCTTGAAGACCACCTCGCTCAGGTCTGCGCTATAGACCTCGGGAACCGGACAATCCAGGAAGGCCCGGGCGTCCTCGATGCCGTGTTCGGCCAGCGTCGTCTGGTCGCACTTCTCGGCGGAAAAGCAGACCGCGCCATCGGGACCGAAACTGAGCCCGTGGCCCAGCAGCTTGCGCAGCTTGTCCTTGGCGGTCACCACGCAAATCGAGGCCCCCGCCGCCTGGAAGGCCGCCAAGATGGTCCCCGCCCGAAGCAGCTTGGGGTCGTTCATCATGACCTCGGTGTCCGAGGCCGGATCGTAGAAGAAGTTGCCGCAGATTCCATGCACCGAGGGCGGCTGCCCGGTGACGATCGAAAGGTTGTTGGGATTGGTGAAGCAGGGCACCACGCAGTCGGCCGGCAGGTCGCTGCCTTCACTCAAGATCCGCGCGGTCCAGGGCATGGCGCCGGCTTCGACCGCCCGGTCGATATAGGCCCGCTCGCAGCCGTCAATGCAGACCACAACCGTCGGCCGCTTCGGCCAAAGATAGTCCCGGCCGTTTACGGAGATGCTCACGCTGTAGTCCGTCATCTGCCCCTCGCTCGATCGCTGTCGCCACGCTCCTGATGAATGGCTTTTTGCCGCTCCTGTCAATGGTGGCAGAGCGGAATCTCGGGAAATCTCGATCTCGCCGGTTTCGGCATTGGCCGTGCCGAAAGCTCGGATACGGAGCAAAGCCGGGCGTCCGAAGGCAAGGACCGGAGTAGCCGGCTGCTGAGCGGCGGCAGGCCCGAGGCGCGCTCCTTTCAAATCCCTGACAGGCAGAAAGAGTTTCCTTGTATTTAGATACTTTCCTTGTTAGGAAAATATCTATGTCGAGCCCTTTCAAAGCCCTCTCCTCCGAGCCGCGCCGCCGGATCCTGAATCACCTTTCCGGCGGCCCCATGACCGTCAGCGAGATCGCGGCTCAGTTCGACATGGCCACGCCTTCGATCTCCAAGCACCTCTCGGTACTCAAGGAGGCCGGGCTGGTGCACGAACAGAAGCGGGGCCAGTACGTCATCTACAGCGTGGCGGCGGACAGCCTGGCGAATGCTCTTTATAGCTTCTTAACCCCCTTCTGCCCCGATGCCCGGCGGATCACGGCGAAACGCAAAGGAAAGGACGAGGAGGCGTGACGCTTCCGGCGCCAGCCTTACGCCTTGCCGACTTCCTCGGCGAGCTCGGCGGCCGCTGGGGTAACCCGGCCCTGCCCTGCCGTGTTCACGGCTATCTGTATCTGGTCGCGCGTCCGGCAACCGAAGCCGAGCTCCGCGAGGCGCTGGCCTTGGGTGGAGCGACGCTCGCCGACGCCCTCGCCTGGCTCGAAGCCTTCGGCCTGGCCGAGCGCGCGGGCGCGGCGCAGTGGCGCACCGAGAGCGACCCCTGGAACGTCTTGATGCGGGCCCTGGAGGAACGTCGGCGGCGCGAGCTGGCTCCGGCCCTCGACCTGCTGCGCGGCTGCCGGAGCGAGCTGGCGGCAGCGGGTCCAGAACACCAGCCGGTCGGCGCGCAAGTAGACAAGCTCGTCGCCTTGGCGGAGGACCTCGCCGCCATCGACGCGCAGGCCAGCCGCCTCTCGCCTGAGCGCCTGAGGAGCGTTCTGAGGGTCGGCGGCCGCGCCGCCCGCTTTGTGGACCGACACTTCGGGAAGGAGCGCCCGCGATGACCGAGCAGGATGCCTACAAAGTCAATTCCCTGACGGATCTCGACACGGCCGACCCGACCGAGGGGGAAGTCGTCTGGGATTGGCCGCGATCCATCTGGAACACCCTCATGTTCCTGTGCGCCGTGGTGCTCGCGCCGCTGACCTTCGAGTGGAGTGCCTTGGGGGTCTTCCTGGTGACCAGCGCGGTCACGCTCTGCGCCGGTCACTCGGTTGGTTTTCACCGCCGCCTCGTGCACCGCAGCTTCGAATGCCCGAAATGGCTCGAGTACGTCCTGCTCTGGCTCGGCACGCTTGTCGGCATGGGCGGTCCGATATGGACCATTCGGCTGCACGACAGCCGCGATTGGGCTCAGAGGCAGCCGAACTGCCATTGGTTTCTGCGCCACGGCAAGCCGTTTCTCCTCGAAGGGTTCTTCTATCTCAACTTCGGGATCAAACTGAAGAACCCGCCCGGCTTCGACCCCGGTCCCGACATCGCGGGAGACCGCTTCATCGTTTTCCTCGACAGAACTTGGATGCTTCATCAAGTCCCCATCGCTCTCGCGCTCTATTGGCTGGGCGGCTGGTCCTGGGTGGTCTGGGGGGTGTGCCTGCGGGTCTCCGCCTGCACGACCATGCATTGGATGATCTCATACTTCGCCCATACACGCGGGCCCCAGGACTGGCTCGTCGATGACGCGGTGATCCAGGCGCACAACGTTCCATGGCTCGCCATCCCGACCATGGGCGAGGCTTGGCACAACAACCACCACGCTTTTCCCAGTTCCGCGCGTCACGGGCTCTATCCGGGCCAGATCGACCTCGGGTGGCGCTTCATCCAGGTGCTGCAGTTGCTGGGCCTGGCCTGGAACGTGAAGCTGCCCAGCGAGCTGCCGCCCAGGGCCGGCATTTCGCCGACCACGGAGCGGGCGCTCGCGGCGGCCGCCGACGGCCAGGCGGCCCTGTCGGCACCGCCGCCCAGCGGCAGTCCGGAGGCCGCCCATGTCGGGTGAGACGCGCCTGGAGACGCTGCTCGCGGCCATGCGGCCGCGGCTGCATCCGGAGGTCTACGTCTTCGCCACCACCGCCGCGGCCTACGACGCCGCCGCGCTGGCGCCGCTGCTCGTGTTCCAGGAATCGGAGGGCACGACGCTGATCGTGACCCGCGCAGCGGCCGAGGCAGCGGGGCTCGCCCACGAGTTTCCCTGCCGCAGGATCACCCTCGAGGTGCATTCGGCGCTCGAGGCGGTCGGCTTCATCGCCGCCGTGGCGGCCAGGCTCGCCGAAGCCGGGATCGGCGCCAATCCCGTCGCCGGCTTCTACCACGACCACCTCTTCGTGCCCGAGGACCGCGCCGAGGAAGCGCTCGCCGCGCTCGAGGCCCTGGCGTCTGGAGTCGCGACGAAAAGCTAGGCCGGAGGGCGGACAAGGCAAGCGAGCTTGTTGCCCAGGCCCTTGGTGGTCCAGGCCCGACGCGCCAAGCGCTGGAACCCGTGAAAGAAGACGACCAGCGGGTTGATCGAGCGGATCTGCTCGGTCAGGCCGTAGACGACCTTCTCCTTCTCTTCCGCGAAGCTGCCGAAGAGCCTGTCCCAGACGATCAGGATTCCACCGAAGTTCTTGTCGATGTACTGCGGGTTGGCGCCGTGGTGAACCCGGTGGTGGGAGGGCGTGTTGAAGACCGCCTCGATCGGCCGCGGCAGCTTGCGGACCGTCTCGGTATGGAGCGCGGTCTGGTAGAGCAGGTTCATGGATTCGGCGAAGAGGACCAGCGCCGGGTGGAAGCCGAGCAGGACCAGCGGAAGATGGAAAGGCAGTGGGATCAAGCCGTCCAAAGGCCCGAAGCGGTAGGCCACCGAGATATTGAAGTAGGGCGAGCTGTGGTGAACCGTGTGGCTCGCCCAGGCGAGCCCCACCCGGTGGGAGAAGCGGTGCTCCCAGTAGTAAGCCATGTCCCCCAGCAGGAAGCAGAGCAGAACCGACCAGAGCGTGATCGGGATGTCGAACAGCCGGTACTCGTGAAAGACGTAGAAGATGCCGATGTAGAAGGCGCCGAGAAGGATGTAGTAGAGCCCGATGAAGGCGGTGAGCGTGACGAAGTTGGTCACCGTGTCGCCGAGGATGTTCCAGGTCAGCGCCCGCTTGAACAAGAGGCGCAGCAGCTCCACCCCGAGAAAAGCGAGGAAGATCAGGAAGAACCAGTCGTTGATCTGCTCGTCCCAGGCATAGAGCTGCCACTCGCTGAAGGTCTGTTCGAGGTAGGCCACGGCCCTGCTCCCTGCGCCGTTACGTTGATAATCAAAATTGACAATTTACATCTGATCTGTCCAGGATAAATTGTCAAGTCTGACAACTAACGGAGGCCGCGGTGCCGCGCCCGAGCGTGAAGACCGAGCGAACCGAGGAGATCCTGGACGCCTTCGAGCGCTGCGTGGCGCGCTTCGGCGTGGAAGGCTCGACGCTGGAGAAGATCGCCGAGGAGGCCGGCCTCAGGCGCAGCCTCCTGCGGCACTATATCGGCAACCGCGACGACCTGTTGGACGCCCTCGTCGCGCGCTTCCTGGACCGCTCGAGCCAGGACAGCGACGAGCTCTTCGCCGCCCTGCCGGCCGAGGGACGGGCGGCCGCCTTGATCGACTTTCTCTTCGACGAGTCCTACGCCGACGCGCAGGCGGTCCTCGTGGCCGACGCTCTGGTGGCGGCGAGCGCCCACCGGCCCGAGCTCGCGCCCAAGCTGCGGTCCTGGATCGAAGACTTCGTCGAACGAATCGCGGCCGAACTCGGCCGCTGCTTTCCCACCGCCGAACCCGGGGCGTGCCAGGCGGTCGCCGCCGGCCTCGTCGGCATCTTCTTTACCGTCGACTCCCTGAACCCGCTTGGGTCCATGCGCGGCTTCCGTTCGGACGCGAGGGCGGCCGCCCACCGCCTGGTCGCCAGCCTGGAAAGCTAGTCGAGGTAACGCTTCAGAAAGGCCGCAATCTCCTCAAGCGACTGCCCGGCCTCGGGGATCTCGGGATAGAACTCGAAGACGTGCCAGAGGCCGTCCCAGACGTTGAGCCGGCTCTCGGCGCCGGCCTGGCGCAGGACCCGGTGCAGGCGCACGGCCTGGCTGAGGAAGAGGTCGCGCGTGCCCGTGGTGATCAGGGTCGGCGGAAAGCCGGCGCCGTAGGCGCCGCGCAGCGGCGAGACCAGTGGATCGTCGGCCGGATGGCCGCCGGTGTAGAGCTCGGTGCAGGCGCGGACTGCCGCCGGCGTCAGGGTCGGGTCGCGCTCGGCGTTGACCTCCAGACTGTCGCCGCCCCCGGCCAGATCCGCTGCCGGCGACAAGAGCGCGGCGGCCGCCGGCAGCGGCGCCGCCTCGGTCTGGGCGCGCTGCAGCAGGGCCAGCGCCAGGTTGCCGCCGGCCGACTCCCCGGCCAGCGCGAGCTTGTCCGCCCCGAAGCGGTCGACGAGCGCCCGGTAGACCGCCCAGACATCGTCGAGCGCGGCGGGAAAGGGGTGCTCGGGGGCGAGCCGGTAGTGCGGCGCGAAGACCGGCCGGCCGAGGTGGTGGGCGAGCGGCGCGCTGATCCGAAGGTCCTCGAAGGGGCTCCCCAGCACGAAGCCGCCGCCGAAGAGGTAGAGCAGTGCCCCTTCGCCCTCGGGCGACAGCGCCTTGGGCCGCAGCTCCTGCACCCGGACCCCGCCGATCTCGCCATCCTCGGCCGAAGCAACGTAGCGGTCCCGCATGGCTTCGCAGCCGACCCGGTAGGCCGCCCGGGTCTCCTCGCGCAGCGCGACGATGCCCTCGGCGGTCCGCGGCGGGTCGGGCTTCGCGAGATTCTCCCGGACGAAGGCTTTCGCCTGGGGACTGAGCGAAGCGGGCGCGCCGTCGGATTTGCCGACCATGGGAGGAGTCCTGGGTCTAAATTTGCAGGCAGCATAGTAATGCCGGGGCGCGCGAGTGGGATAGGGTCGGCCTGCTTGGCCGGCACCCTTCGGCAAAGGCGATGTCGGACGCTCCCCTCTTCGAAGAGGGGCCGGCACCAACCGACCCCTCCATGTCTCTGTCATGGCCGGACTTGATCCGGCCATCCAGGGCGACCGCAGGTCACGTGCCGGCTTTGCTGGATGCCCGGATCAAGTCCGGGCATGACAGAAAGAAGGCGCACGACATCCGGCCGTACGCGCCTAAAGCGCCTCGACGTTGCCGCAGACGCTGAGCGCCTGACCGGAGATGTTGCGTCCCGCCGGCGTGCAGAGGAAGTGCGCCATGTCGGCGATGTCCTCGGCCGAGACCATCGAGCGCAGCGAGACCTTGGCGAGGTTCTCCTGCTTGACCTCCTCGACCGGCCGGCCGAGCGTCTCGGCGCGCGCGGCGAAGACCCGCTCGATGCGCGGCCCCTCGACCACGCCGGGCAGAATGGCGTTGACCCTGATGCCCTCGGGCCCGAGCTCCACCGCCAGGCTCTTGACCAGTCCGACCACGCCCCACTTGGTTGCCGCGTAGGGCGTGCGGTAGGGAAAGCCGAGCCGGCCGGCGACCGAGGAGAGGCAGATGATCGAGGCGGCCTCGGAGACGCGCAGCAGGGGCATGGCGTAGTGGGTGCAATAGAAGTGCCCGGTCAGGTTGACCTCGACGGTGCGCCGCCAGTCGGCGGGATCGAGCTCGCCGACGCCGGCGGTCGGCCCGGCGATGCCCGCGTTGTTGACCAGCACGTCGAGGCCGTCGAGGCTCTCCAAGAGTGCCGCGACCTGGCCCTCGTCGGCCACGTCGCAGGGCCAGGCGCTGCAGTCGTGATGCGCCTGGCGGAAGTTCTCGAGCGCCGCCTCGTCGATGTCGCAGACCGTGACCTGGGCACCCTCGCGCGCGAAGCGGGCGGCGATCGCCCGGCCGATGCCGGCCGCGCCGGCCGTGACCAGGACCCTGAGGCCCGCTGGGATCCTGGATCGGCTTTCTTCCGTCATGCGCTTTCCCCCTCTATCGCGTTCATGAACCGGCGCGGCGAAGCGACGGCGCCTGGCAGGCCAGCGCCAGGCACTGGATCATCACGGTCCCGGCCAGGAAGGCCGTCATGCCGCCGACGTCGTGGGGCGGGCTCACCGTGTTGACGTCGAAGGCGACGTAGTCGAGGCCGCCGAGCGAGCGCAGGAAGTCCAGCCCTTCCCGGGCCGTCGCACCGCCCCAGGTCGGGGTGCAGACGCCCGGCGCGCAGGACGGGTCGAAGAAGTCCATGTCGAAGCAGAGGTAGACCGGCTTGCCCGTGAAGCGCTCGCGCAGCTCGGCGCCTACGTGGTCGAAGCCCCGGCGGGTCAGCTCCGCGCCGTCGATCAAGGCGTAGCCCTGGTCGCGCGTGTGCTCGAACACGCCGCCCAGCGAAACCGTGCCGCGCGGCCCGACGTGGATCGAGCCGGCGGCGTCGACCACGCCCTCCTCGGCCGCCCGGGTGAAGGTGGTCGCGGTGTTGTAGCGGTCCTGCACCGCGTTGCCGTCGCCGGGGTAGGTGTCGGTGTGGGCGTCGATGTGCAGCACCACCAGGTCGGGATACTTGCGGTGCAGCGCGCGCAGCTGCGGCAAGGTCACCGAGCCGTCGCCGCCCATGGTGACCGGAACGGCCTCCGCCTCGACTAGGCGCGCGACCGCCGCCTCGATGCGCTCGAACGAGGGCTCGATCATGCTGGGGATCACGTCGACGTCGCCGCAGTCGACCAGGTTCAGCGCGTCCAGGGGGTTGAAGTCGGCGTGCGGCGGCTGGAACGGCCGCACCAGCCCCGACTGTGCGCGGATCGCCGCCGGCCCCTGGCGCGCCCCGATCCGGGTCGGGTGGGTGCCGCAATCGAAAGGCATGCCCAGGATCGCCGCCTTGCTGCCGCGCGGGTCGCGCGAGAAGGGCACGCCCATGAAGGTGCCGGGGGCGTCTAATCCTGAGGTCTCTGTCATGGGTGAGGTCTAGCCCTCTTGGAGACGGACACTGGAATCCTTGATCACGGTCATCCTTCGACGAGCTCAGGATGAGGGACTTTTCTTGCAACACCCCGCCCTCACCCTGAGCTTGTCGAAGGGTGATGGTGCCGGGTTCGCACCTCTTGTGCGGATGCTAAAGCCGCTTCCGACCGATGACCAGCTTTCGGCGTGACAAGCGCTTCGGGCCCGCCGAAGATGAACCCGCGGGGAGAGGGCTATGGACGCCAAGGAATTCGACTACGTCATCGTGGGCGCCGGTTCGGCCGGCTGCGTGCTGGCCGCGCGCCTGACCGAGGATCCCGACGTCACGGTGCTGCTGCTCGAGGCCGGCGGCAGCGACCGCTCGATCTTCATCCAGATGCCCTCGGCGCTCTCCATCCCCATGAACATGCCGCGCTACAACTGGTTCTTCGAGTCAGAGCCCGAGCCCTTCCTTGACGGCCGGCGCCTGCACTGCCCGCGCGGCAAGGTGCTGGGCGGCTCGTCCTCGATCAACGGCATGGTCTACGTGCGCGGCCACGCCTGCGACTTCGAGGAATGGCAGGACAGCGGCGCCGAGGGCTGGGGCTACAGCGACTGCCTGCCCTACTTCCGCCGCGCCGAGACCTGGACCGGCGGCGGCGACGAGTACCGCGGGGCCGAAGGGCCGCTCGGCACCTGCAACGGCAACGAGATGCGGAACCCGCTCTACCGCGCCTTCGTCGAGGCCGGCCGGCAAGCCGGCTACCTGGAGACCGAGGACTACAACGGCCAGCAGCAGGACGGCTTCGGCGCCATGCACATGACGGTCAAGGACGGCCGCCGCTGGTCGACCGCCAACGCCTACCTGAAGCCGGCGCGCGGCCGGCCGAACCTGGCGGTCGCAACCGAGGCGCTGACACGCCGCGTGATCCTGGAGGGCCGCAAGGCCGTGGGCGTCGAGTACGAGCAGGGCGGCCAGCCGGTCGTCGTAAAGGCCAGACACGAGGTGATCCTCTCGGCCGGCTCGATCGGCTCGCCGATGATCCTCCAGCTCTCGGGGGTCGGGCCGGCAGAGGTGCTGCGTGCCGCCGGAGTGCCGGTCGTCCACGAGCTGCCCGGCGTCGGCGAGAACCTGCAGGATCACCTGGAGGTCTACTTCCAATTCCGCTGCACTCAGCCGATCACCCTGAACGGCAGGCTAGACCCCTTCAACAAGCTGCTGATCGGCGCCCGCTGGTTCTTCTTAAAGGACGGCCTGGGCGCGACCAACCACTTCGAGTCCTGCGCCTTCATCCGCTCCAAGGCGGGCATCAAGTGGCCGGACATCCAGTACCATTTCCTGCCGGGCGCCATGCGCTACGACGGGAACGCGGCCTTCAGCGGCCACGGCTTCCAGGTCCACGTCGGCCCCAACAAGCCCAAGAGCCGCGGCCGCCTGCGCATAACCTCGGCCGACCCGCGCGCCAAGCCGAGCGTGCTGTTCAACTACATGGAGCGGGACGAGGACCGCGAGGCCTTCCGCGCCTGTATCCGCCTGACCCGCGAGATCATGGTCCAGCCGGCCATGGACCCCTACCGCGGCGAGGAGATCCAGCCGGGCGCGGCGGTCGCCGAGGACGCGGCGCTCGACGCCTGGATCCGGGCCAACGCCGAGAGCGCCTATCACCCCTCGTGCACCTGCAAGATCGGGCCCGACGACGACCCCATGGCCGTGCTCGATCCCCAGTGCCGGGTGCGCGGCCTGGAGCGCCTGCGCGTGGTCGATTCCTCGGTCTTCCCGACCATCACCAACGGCAACCTCAACGCGCCGACCATCATGGTCGGCGAGAAGGCCGCCGACATCATCCGCGGAAAGCCGCCTCTGCCCGCCTCCAACGCGCCCTACTACGTCCAGCCCGACTGGCAGACCAGCCAGCGTCCGGGAACCCCGGAGCGAGTCACCGAATAACAAAAAAGGGGTTTCACCACAGAGACACAGAGAACACAGAGGAAAAACCAAGATCATCGCGCGCAAGCGCGCATAAAACCCTGGTTTCTTCTCTATGCTCTCTGTGGTGAGACTTTTTATTTTTGGGTTTTTACCACTCGATGCGTTCGATGCCGGTGAAGTCGATGGTCGAGCCGTCGACCAGGGTGATCATGCCGGCCGCGTCGTCGGAGAGGTCGAGGAAGTCGGCGCCGGAACTCTCGACCGTGCCGCTGTCGAGCTGGTAGGTCCAGCCATCGGTCGGGTCGCCGCCGCCCTGGTCGCGCAACTCGATCACGTCGGTCCAGCCGCCGCCGTCGCCGCCCTCGACCGTCGCGCTGAAGGCGCTGGAGTCCTCGTTGATGATGAAGAGGTCGCTGCCCTCCTCGCCGTAGAGGGTATCGTCGCCGCCGTTCGCGGTCAGCGTGTCGTCGCCCTCGCCGCCCCACAGCGTGTTGATCCCGCTGTCGCCGGTCAGCACGTCGTTGTGGTCGGAGCCGACCAGGTTCTCGATGTTGGACAGGATGTCGGCTTCCGCGTCGCCGCCGATACCCGTGCCGGCGTCGAGATCGACCGTGACCGCCGCCGAGGAGCCCTCGTAGGAGGCCGTGTCGGTGCCCGCGCCGCCGTCCAGCGTGTCCCCTTCGGCGCCGCCGTCGCCCCGCGTGTCCTGGTAGACGTGGCTGTAGACGCCAGAGGAATCGCCCGAGCCACTGCCGTCCCAGGTGACCACCACGTCGCCGCTGTTCAGGACGGCCACGTCGGGCGAGCCTTGATCCCCGCTGGTCGAGCTGTTGACCAGGACCTCGCCCGAGACGTCGGTGCCGCCCGAGTCGAACTGCTTGGCGTAGACGCCGGTGCCACCACCGTCCTGGGAATCAGACTGCCAGACGATCATGTAGCCGCCGTCGGGCAGTGCGGCGATCTCCGGCTCACCCTGATCGTTCGAGGTGGTGTCGTTGATCTGGACCTCGGAACCGATCGCCGTGCCGCTCGAATCGAAGCGCTGGGCATAGACGCCCGTGCCGCTGCCATCCTGGCCGTCGGACTCCCAGACCACCACGAAATCGCCGTTCGTCAGAGTGGCCGACGTGGGCGCGCTCTGGGTCCCGCTGGTCGTGGTGTTGACCCGGAACTCACTGCCCACGGCAGTGCCGCTCGAGTTGTAGATCTGGCCGAAGACGCCCGCCGAGTCGCCGGTGCCTTCACCCTCCCAGGTGACGACGAAGCCGCCATCGTTGAGCACCGTGATCGAGGGATTCGACTGGGTGTTCGAGGTCGTGGTGTTGACCAGGAACTCGCCGCCGACCTCGTTGCCACCGGAGTCGTAGCGCTGGCCGAAGACGCCCGAGGAGTCGCCGCTGCCACTGCCGTCCCAGACCGCGACAAAGCCGCCGTCCGGCGTGGCAGCGATCGTCGGTGCGTCCTGGGTGCCACCGGTCGTGGAGTTGATGGTGAACTCACTGCCCGCCGGGTTGCCGTTGGAATCGTAGACACGCCCCATGACATTGTCGGGGCTCTCTTCGCCCGTGGGCTCGGCCCAAGTGACGACGAAGCCGCCGCCGACCAGGCCGGTGACGTCGGCCTCGAAGAGACTGGTCGTATCCTCTTCGCCGAAGGCGCCGATCGTGATCTCGCCCCCGACCGCGTTGCCGTCGGCGTCGTAACGCTGGGCATAGACGTGGTTCGTCTCCTCCTCGTCCTCGGGAGCATTCTGCCAGACGACCACGTAGCCGCCGTCGTCGAGGGCCGCGACTGCGCCATCCTTCTGGGTATCTGAGGTCGTGGTATTGGATTGGGTCTCGCTGCCGGAGGTGAAGTCGATGCTGCCGCCGGCGCCGCCGTGCAGCCAGTCGTCGCCGTCGCCGCCGTTCAGCGTGTCGGCGCCGTCGAAGCCGTACATGACGTCGTCGTTCGCCGTGCCGGTGGTGTCGTCGGCGCCCGCGGAGCCGAAGTGGAGGCCGAGGTCCTCTGAATAGGTGTTGCCGTTGCTGTCCTCGACCTCGACCGTGACGGTCTGTGACCCGAGGCCGCTCAGGTCGACGTCGCTGGCGCTGTTCTCGTAATAGTTGATATTGCCGGTGTTCTCGCCGATGAAGGCGTCCACATCGCCATCGCCGTCCAGGTCGGCGAAGACCGGGGCGGAATTCGAACCGATATCGACCCCGTCGAAGGGGTTTGACGCGCCGGTCTGCTGGGTGAAGGTCGGGCTGCTGCTGTCGCCGGTATTCTCGTAGTAGTTGATGTTGCCGCTAGCCTCGCCGATGAAGGCGTCGAGGTCGCCGTCGCCGTCGACGTCGACGAAGGTCGGCTTCGAATCCCGCCCGACATCCACGCCGTCGAAGGGGTTGGACCCGCCGGTCTGCTGGGTGAAGGTCGGGCTGCCGCTGTCGCCGGTGTTCTCGTAGTAGTTGATGTTGCCGTCATACTCGCCGATGAAGGCGTCGAGGTCGCCGTCGCCGTCGATGTCGACGAAAGTGGGCGCCGACCTGGCGCCGATATCGACGCCGTCGAGGGGGTTGGACCCGCCGGTCTTCTGGGTAAAGGCCGGGCTGCTGCTGTCTCCCGTATTCTCATAGTAGTTGATGTTGCCGGACGATTCGCCGATGAAGGCGTCGAGGTCGCCGTCTCCGTCGATGTCCGCGAAGACCGGCGTCGACCTGGCGCCGATGTCGACGCCGTCGAAGGGGTTGGACCCGCCGGTCTGCTGGGTGAAAGTCGGGCTGCTGCTGGTGCCGGTATTCTCGTAATAGTTGATGGTGCCGTTGTCCTCGCCGATGAAGGCGTCGAGGTCGCCGTCGCCGTCGATGTCCGCGAAGGTCGGCGTCGACCTGGTGCCGATATCGATGCCGTCGAAGGGATTGTCCGAGCCTGTCTGCTCAGTGAAGTTCGCGTCGCCCGGCACGGCAGAGATGGCGCCGGTCGAGCTGTCGATCTGGAACAGGCCGCCGGCGTTGTCGGTCAGCGTAAAGGTGTAGGTCTGGCCGCCCGAGGGGTTCACCACGCTCGCCGTGGCGACCGTGTCCGCGGCGCTCGCGTCCGTCGTCAGCGCGCTGTTGCCCGCGAAGGTGAGGTCGCTCGGGGCCTCGTTGAGATCGATGGTGAAGGTCTGGGTCGAGGTGGAGCCGTCGGTCGAGGTGGCCGTCACCTCGATATCGTGCGAGGCCGCGACGTCGTAGTCCAGCAGTGTGTTGTCCGCGACGGTCACGACGCCGGTGTTGCCGTCGATCGCGAAGCGCCCGCCGGCATCGTCGGAGAGGCTGTAGGTGACCGTGTCGCTGGCGTCAGCATCGCTCGCCGCCGCGGTGATGCCCACGGTGGCGCCGTCGGCCGCCGTGTCGGAGACTTCGTTCGCCCCGGCATCGCCATCCGAGATCGCGCTGGCTGAGAACTCCGAGGTGTCGTCGGTCAGGTTGATCGTGAAGGACTCGGAGTAGGTGTTCGCGGCCGAGTCGGTGACCTCGACCGTGACGGTGTGGCTGGTCGCACTCTCGTAGTCCAGCAGGCCGCCATCGGCGACGGTGACCTCGCCGGTGCTGCTGTCGATCGTGAAGCGGCCGCCGGCGTCGTCGGTCAGGGCATAGCTGAAGGTCTCGCCGGGGAAGGAGTCCGTGGTCGAGATCGTGCCGACGCTCGCGCCGTTGGTGGCGCTCTCGGACACCGTGTTGGCCGAGAGGTCCATGTCGGTCGGTGCGAGATTGATCGGCGGCGTGATGGTTACGTCGATGGTCTCGACCGCGTCCGCCGTGTCGCTGCCGTCGGTCGCCGTCGCGGTCACGGTAAGCTGGAAGGTACCGGTGTAGTCTTCGGGCGGGAAGAGTTGCAGCCCGGAGAGCTCACCCGAGTCCAGGGTCCAGGTGCCGTCGCCGTTGTCCGTGCCGGCCGAGAGGCTGGCCCCGGTCGGCACGCCGGAGACCAGGATCGAGAGCGATTCCGACCCGTCGGTATCGACCAGGGAGGAGGAGACCGACAATTCGACGAAGTTCGGATCGACGTCGAAGGTATCGTTGATCGTACCACTGTAATCGACGGTCAGGTCGACGTCGTCGAAACGGATTTCGGTGAGTTCGCTGGTCGTGGTCTTCTGGTTGTTAAAGCCGCCCAGGGTGAGCGTGTGATTGCCGGCGGAGAGCGAACCCAGGTCGATCGTGACGGTCTGCCAACCGGTGTCGCCGCCGCCGTTCAGCTGCGCGACGTAGTCGTTGCCGCCTGTGCCGATCAGGTTGCCGTCCAGGCTGATCAGAACCTGAGAGTACTCATTGTTCTCGTAGGAGTTGTCCTGCTCCATCCGGTAGCTGAAGGTGATGCTGCCGGTGCCGGCATTGGAGACGTTGAAGGTCTGGGAGAAGCCGCCCGACATGCCGTCCGTGATGTCGACGCCATCGACGCCACCCAGTTCGACCAGCAGCCCGCCACCGGTCTCGCCGTCCGACGCGCCCCAATTGCCCGTAGCATAGTTCGACTGGCTGGTGCCGCGGAAGGTGTCGTCGCTGTAGGTGAAACCGCCGGCGCCGGAGGCGAAGCCGTCGTTGACCGGGTTCTCCTGACCCGAGTAGTTGGCCTCGATGTTCAGCGTGAAGTTGGTGTCGTCGCCGGCGGGCGGCTCGATAACCAGCTGGTCGAGCTCGCCGGAGACCAGCGTCCAGGTGCCATCGCCATTATCGGTGCCGGCCGAGAGCGTCGCGCCGCTCGGCACGTTGGAGATCGTAACCGATAGGCTCGGGTCGCCGTCGAGCGCCATGATCGCGGGCGGGATCTCGACCTCGACCGCGCCGTCCTGGCTGCCCGACGCCGTGTTGGTCGCGCTCAAATTGGGCGTGTCGGCGACCGGATCGACCGTGACGTCGATTGTCTGGGGCGCCGAGGTCTCGACCGTGGAGCCGTCGTCCGAGGAAGCAGTGACGGTCAGCTGGAAGTCATCATCACTGTGCTGCGGCGGCGTGATGGTCAAGCCGCCGAGCTCGCCCGAGGTCAGGGTCCAGGTGCCGTCACCATTGTCCGTGCCCGCCGAGAGGGTCGCGCCGGAGGGGACGCCGGCGATCAGCACCGACTGGGTCGCGCCGGGCTCGAGGTCGGCCAGGTTGATGGTCAGCGGGATCGCCGTGTCCTCGTTGCCGGTCGAATCCCCGGTCGTCACCGTGGGCGCCTCGTTCAGGTCGTCCACCGTGATCGTGAAGGTCTCGGCGTAGTCCAACCCGCCGCTGTCGGTCACCCGGATGGTGATGTCGTGGCTGGTGTCGGTCTCGAAGTCGAGCAGAGAGCCGTTGGCCACCCTTACCTCGCCGCTGGAGCTGTCGATCTGGAAGCGGCCGCCGGCATCGTCGTCCAGACTGTAGGTCATGGTGTCGCCGTCATCGGGGTCGGAACCGATCGCCACGTTGACCAGCGTGCCGTTGGCGGCGTTCTCATCGACCGAGGTGCCGAAGGCAATATCGGTCGGCGCCTCGTTCACGTCGCCGACGTTGACCGTGAAGCTCTGGGTCGAGGTCGAGCCGTCGGTCGAGGTCGCGGTCACCTCGAGGGTGTGGCTGTCGGCGGCCTCGTGGTCGAGCAGGGAGCCGTCGGCAACGGTGACCACGCCCGTCGTGCCGTCGATCTCGAAGCGCCCGCCGGCGTCGTCGGAAAGACTGTAGGTGACGCTGTCCGTGGCGTCGGTGTCCGTCGCCAGGGCCGTGACACCGACCACCGTCCCGTCTGCGGCGTTTTCCGCCACCGTGTTGGCCGAGGCGTCGCTGTCGGTGACCGGACCCGCCGAGGATTCCGCCGTGTCGTCCGTCAGGTTGATGGTAAAGGTCTGGGTCGAGGTCGTCCCGTCGGTCGAGGTCGCAGTCACCTCGACCGTGTGGCTGGTCGCGGTCTCGTAGTCCAGCAGGCTGCTGTCGGCGACCGTGACCACACCGGTGCTGCTGTCGACGTCGAAGCGACCGCCGGCGTCGTCGCTCAAGGAATAGCTTACGGTGTCGGTCGCGTCGGCGTCGGTCGCCAGCGCGGTGATGCCGACGGCGGTGCCGTTGGCCGCGCTCTCGGAGATCGTGCTCGCCGAGGCATCGGTGTCGGAGACGGCGCTGACCGAGTACTCCGTGTTGTCGTCGCTCAGGTTGATCGTGAAGCTCTGGATCGAGGTCGAGCCGTCGGTCGAAGTGGCGGTCACTTCCACCGTGTGGCTCGTGGCGGTCTCGTAGTCGAGCAGGCTGTTGTCGGCGACCGTGACGACGCCGGTATTGCCGTCGATGTCGAAACGTCCGCCGGCATCGTCGCTCAAGGCGTAGGTGACGCTGTCGGAGGCATCGGGGTCGGTCGCCAGGGCGGTCACCCCGACGGCGGTGCCGTTGGCGGCGCTTTCCGAGACCGTGTTGGCCGAGGCGTTGCTGTCGGAGACCGCGCCGACCGCGTCTTCCGCCGTGTCGTCGGTCAGGTTGACGGTGAACGTCTGGGTCGTGGTCGTGCCGTCGGTCGAGGTGGCGGTGACCTCGACGGCGTGGCTCGTGGCCGTCTCGTAGTCGAGCAGGCTGCTGTTCGCCACCGTGACCACGCCGGTGCTGCTGTCGATGTCGAAGCGCCCGCCCGCGTCGTCGGACAAGCTGTAGCTGACGGTGTCGGTCGCGTCGGCGTCGGTCGCCAGCGCGGTGACGCCGACCGCGGTGCCGTTGACGGCGCTCTCGGAGATCGTGTTCGCCGAGGCGTTGCTGTCCGCAACCGCGCTGACCGAGTACTCCGTGTTGTCGTCGCTCAGGTTGATGGTGAAGCTCTGGATCGAGGTCGAGCCGTCGGTCGAAGTGGCGGTGACTTCCACCGTATGGCTCGTCGCGGTCTCGTAGTCGAGCAGGCTGCTGTTCGCCACCGTGACAACGCCGGTGCTGCTGTCAATGTCGAAGCGCCCGCCGGCATCGTCGCTGAGGCTGTAGCTGACCGTGTCGGTCGCATCGGCGTCGGTCGCCAGCGCCGTGATGCCGACCGCGGTGCCGTTGACCGCGCTCTCGGAGACCGTGTTGGCCGAGGCGTTGCTGTCGGTCACGGACCCGACCGCGTCTTCCGCCGTATCGTCGGTCAGGTTAATCGTAAAGCTCTGGGTCGCGGTGGAACCGTCGGTGGAGGTGGCGGTGACCTCGAGGGTGTGGCTGGTCGCGGTCTCATAGTCGAGCAGACTGCTGTTCGCCACCGTGACAACGCCGGTGCTGCTGTCGATGTCGAAGCGCCCGCCGGCGTTGTCCGATAGGCTGTAGCTGACCGTGTCGGTCGCATCGGCGTCGGTCGCGAGCGCTGTGACGCCGACCGCGGTGCCGTTGACGGCGCTCTCGGAGACCGTGTTGGCCGAGGCGTTGCTGTCGGAGACCGCGCTGACCGAAGCTTCCCCGGTGTCGTCGGTCAGGTTGATCGTGAAGCTCTGAACGCTGGTCGAGCCGTCGGTCGAGGTGGCCGTGACTTCCACCGTGTGGCTGGTCGCGGTCTCGTAGTCGAGCAACGAGTTGTCGGCGACCGTCACCACGCCGGTGCTGCTGTCGATGTCGAAACGCCCGCCCGCGTCGTTGCTGAGCGAGTAGCTGACCGTGTCGGAGCCGTCGGCGTCGGTCGCCAACGCGGTAACGCCGACCGCGGTACCGTTGACGGCGCTTTCGGAGACCGTGTTGGCCGAGGCGTTGCTGTCGGTGACCGGCCCGACCTGGGCCTCGCTCGTGTCGTCGGTCAGGTTGACCGTGAAGCTCTGGGTCGCGGTCGAGCCGTCGGTCGAGGTCGCGGTGACCTCTACGGTGTGGCTCGTCGCGGTCTCGTAGTCGAGCAGCAAGTTGTCGGCGACCGTCACGACGCCGGTCGTGCTGTCGATGTTGAAACGCCCACCGGCATCGTCGCTCAGGCTGTAGCTGACGGTGTCGGTCGCGTCGGCGTCGGTGGCCAGCGCGGTGACGCCGACCGCCGTGCCGTTGACGGCGCTTTCGGAGACCGAGTTGGCCGAGGCGTTGCTGTCGGAGACCGGGCCGACCGCGGCTTCCGCCGTGTCGTCGGTGAGATTGATGGTGAAGCTCTGAGTCGCGGTGGAACCGTCGGTCGAGGTCGCGGTGACCTCGACGGTGTGGCTGGTCGCGGTCTCGTAGTCGAGCAACGAGTTTTCGGCGACCGTCACCACGCCGGTGCTGGCGTCGATGTCGAAGCGCCCGCCGGCATCGTCGGAGAGGCTGTAGCTGACGGTGTCGGTCGCGTCTGGGTCGGTCGCGAGCGCGGTGACGCCGACCGCCGTGCCGTTGACGGCGCTCTCGGAGACCGTGTTGGCCGAGGCGTTGCTGTCGGAGA
Organism: Kiloniellales bacterium; assembly: GCA_030064845.1. Taxonomy (NCBI): domain Bacteria; kingdom Pseudomonadati; phylum Pseudomonadota; class Alphaproteobacteria; order Rhodospirillales; species Kiloniellales bacterium. Next base: position 559 of record JASJEC010000019.1, on the reverse strand, counting down.
CTGCGCCGACCGCGTCTTCCGCCGTGTCGTCGGTCAGGTTGATCGTGAAGCTCTGCACCGAGGTCGAGCCATCGGTGCTCGTGGCGGTGACTTCCACGGTGTGGCTGGTCGCGGTCTCGTAATCGAGCAGGCTGCTGTTCGCAACGGTCACCACGCCCGTCGTGCTGTCGATGTCGAAGCGCCCACCCGCGTCGTCGGAGAGCGAATAGCTCACTGTGTCGGTGGCGTCGGCGTCGGTCGCCAGCGCGGTGACGCCGACCGCCGTGCCGTTGACCGCGCTTTCGGAAACGCTGTTCGCCGAGGCGTTGCTGTCGGAGATCGCGCCGACCTGCGCCTCGCTCGTATCGTCGGTCAGATTGACCGTGAAGCTCTGAACCGAGGTCGAACCGTCGGTCGAGGTCGCGGTGACCTCTACGGTGTGCGAGGTCGCGGTCTCGTAATCGAGCTGGCTGCTGTCGGCGACGGTCACGACACCCGTCGTGCTGTCGATGGCGAAGCGCCCGCCCGCGTCGTCGGAGAGTGAATAGCTCACCGTGTCGGTCGCGTCGGCGTCGGCGGC
>JASJEC010000018.1 GCA_030064845.1 Kiloniellales bacterium | reverse complement strand
CGGTAGGTCGCGACCCGGCGGCCCCGGGTCTGCTCCCGCGCGCTCGCGGTGATCGTCTCGCCCGGCCTGGCGGGCGCGGCGAAGGTCATGTGGGTGTCGATGCCGATGGCGATCTCGCCGTGGGAGTTGGCGGCCAGGCCAAAGGCCGTATCGGCCAGGCTGAACAGCACGCCGCCGTGGCAGGTGCCGTTGAAGTTGACGAACTCGGGACGGATCGCGATGCGCACCGTAGCGTGCCCCGGGCCGCCCTCGACCAGCTCGATGCCGAGATGGCGGACGAAGGCGTCGCGGGCCACCAGGCTTTCGAGCAGGGCTGCGAAGTCAGTCAAGCGTCTTGGCCGAGCGTTTGACCGCGCGCCGCGCCGCGCCGGCGAGGTCCAGATCGCCCTCGGCGACGGCGCGGCAGAGCTTCTCGATCTCGCTGTCGTCGGCGGCCAGGGCGGTGTCGCGCACCAGGGCGGCGGCGGCCGTGGCCAGCGCCCGGCGGATGCGGGCCCGCCGGCGGGCCCGGCGCGCCTCGGCGGTCAGGCCTGTGCCGCGCGCCTCCAGCGCCTCGGCCAGCGCCGCCACCCCCTTGCCCGTGGTGGCGACCGTCTGCAGGACCGGCGTGTCCCGGCCCTCGGCCTTCAGGGCCAGGGCGCTTTTCAATTGTTGCGCGGTCGCCAGGGCGGCCGGCAGGTCGGCCTTGTTGACCACCAGAAGGTCGGCGATCTCCAGGATGCCCGCCTTCATGGCCTGGATGTCGTCGCCCAGGCCGGGCGCCAGGACCACGACCTTGAGGTCGGCGACCTCGGCGATCTCGATCTCCGACTGGCCGGTGCCGACGGTCTCGATCACCACCACGTCCTTGCCGGCCGCGTCCATGGCGTCGACGATGCGCGCCGCCGCCGGCGAGAGGCCGCCGAGATGGCCGCGCGAGGCCAGCGAACGGATGAAGACCTCGTCGTCGCCGCTGTGCTGGCCCATGCGCAGCCGGTCGCCCAGGATCGCACCGCCCGAGATCGGGCTCGAGGGGTCGACCGCGATCACGCCGACCGACTGGCCCCCGTCGCGCAAGGCGGCGATGTAGGCGTTGACCAGGGTCGACTTGCCGGCGCCCGGCGGTCCGGTGAAGCCGACCACCAGCGCGTTGCCCAGGTGGGGCTGGAGCGCGCGCAGCAGGGCGCGCCCGGGCTCGCTGTCCGCCTCCAGCGCGGTGATTGCGCGGCTCAACGCCCGGCGGTCGCCGGCGACCAGTCGGCCGACCAGCTGGACCGTCGGATCGGTGGACACCTTGCGCTGTTTAGTACCCACTTTCAGGACTAAGTGCATTGTCTGATTGCCGAGACGGTTGTCCGGCTAGGGGGGCGTAGGCCCGGCGCTGCGCGCGGTGCGAAAGCGATGCCCGAGCATCGGTGAGTGCTGCTGACGACGTCCGGGCGGACGTCTCGGCAACCCTGCGGGCGAGCTATCAAGACTTTCGGCCCCGTTGAAACCAATGGGGGTCGCGCGGCCCTTGTGATGGCCCGCATCACGGCGGACCACGCTCCTAACCGAAAGTCTTGATAGCTCGTCATACGATGTACTCAGTCCTGAAAGTGGGTACTAGTCATGGCACGATGAGCGGTTCGCCGTTGCCCAGTTCGCGGCGCAGGCAGCCACAGATCTCTCCGTGAGTCACGCCCGAAAGGGCCGTCTCGACCACCGCCTCGTAGAGGTTGGCGCTCTCGTCGTTGGCGGCCCGGGCGAGGCCGTCGAGGCCGCGCCGGGCGGCCGCCTGGTCGCGCTCCGCCTTGTAGCGCCCGAGCCGCTCGAGCTGGGCTTCCATGCGCGCCGGGTCGGGACGGTGCAGAGGTTCGCGCGGCGCCTCCTCGCTCTCGTCGATGCGGAAGGCGTTGACCCCGACGATGGTCTCGCTGCCGTCCTCGACCTTCTGCTGGAAGGCGAGGGCGGAGCGGCCGATCTTCTCCTGCACCAGGCCGCTCTCGACCGCCCGGTACATGCCGCCGGCCTCGGAGATCTCCTCCATGACGGCGAGGATCTCCTCCTCCATCTGGTTGGTCAGGCGCTCGACGTAGTAGGAGCCGCCGAGCGGATCGATCACGTCGGTCAGATGGGCTTCCTCGCGCAGGATGTTCTGGGTCGAGACGGCGATGCGCGCCGCCTTTTCCGTCGGCACGCTGAGGACCTCGTCGTGGGCGTCGGTGTGCAGCGACTGCAGGCCGCCGAAGATGCCGGCGATCGCCTGGACCGCGACGCGGGCGATGTTGTTGAGCGGCTGCTGGCGGGTCAGGTCGACGCCCGAGGTCTGGGCGTGGAACTTGAAGCGCCAGGCCCGGGGATCCCTGGCGCCCAGGCGCTCGCGGGCCAGGCGCTGCCAGATCCGCCGGCCGGCCCGGAACTTCGCGATCTCCTCGAAGAAGGAGATCGAGATGTCGAAGAAGAAGGTGAAGCGGGGCAGGAAGGCATCGGGCTCCATGCCGCGCGCCTTGCAGTCCTCGGCGTACTGCAGGGCGGTCGAGAGCGTGAAGGCCATGGCCTCGGCCGGGGTTGCGCCGCTCTGCTGCATATGCTGGCCGACCACCGAGACCGGATTCCACTTCGGCAGGTGCTTGTTGGCGAAGGCGATGTGGTCGAGCAGCACCCGCCGGGCGCCGGGCAGCGCGAGGCGGAAGAACATGTGGTTCGCCACGTAGTGGGAGATGTAGTCGCTCTGGTTCGAGGTGCCGGAGATCTGCGACCAGGGAATGCCCCGCTTCTTGGCGACCGCCAGCAGCAGGGCGAGCAGGGTGAACGGCGATGGGTCGTTGAGCGCGGTCGAGAACTCGCCGATCGGAATGTCCCGGTAGCAGACCTCCATGTCCTCGACCGTGTTGACCACGGCGCCGCAGGTGCCGAGCAGCAGCGGGTCGACCTGGTCGCCGTCGAAGCCGCGGTAGACCGAGTTGCAGGGGATCAGGCTGCCCGCCGTGCTGCCGTGCTCGATGATGGTCTTGAGGCGCGCGTTGTAGTCCTCCGGCGTGCCGAAGCCGACCAGCTGGCGCTGGGTCCAGGTGCGGCCCCGGTGCATGCTGGGGTAGATGCCGCGCGTGAAGGGCTCCTGGCCCGGAAAGCCGAGATCCTCCAGGTAGCGGCCGCCGTCCCAGTCGGCCTCGGTGTAGAGCGGCTTGACCTCGAGCCCCGAGCGGTTGCGGATCGGCTGAGCATCGCCGACCTGGGCCGAGAAGTCCCGGCGCCAATCCGCCTCGGCTTGCTCGAAGCCCGGCAGAGCCAGTTGGAACGCTTGATCGGTCATGACGCAATCTCCGCTTCGAGCGCCCGGCGCGCCCTAGAACATGATCCGGATATGTGCCGGCACATTTCCGAATCATGCTCAAGGTGTTGATTTAAAGCAAGATTCACGGATCAGATTGATTCAATCTGATCCGATCTTGCTTTCGCGGCGAGGTCGGCGATGCGCCCGACGATCTCGTCCCGCCCGGAACCGGGGTGGAAGACCTGGCTGACGCCGGCCTCGACGAGCTGTGCTTCGTCCTCGTCGGGCACGATGCCGCCGACCACGACCCTGAGGTGGCCCAGGCCGGCCTCGCCCAGCGCCGTCATCAGCTTGGGCACCAGCAGGTGATCGGTCGCCAGCGAGGAAATGCCGATCACGTCGACGTCCTCCTCCTCGGCTAGGCGCACGACGGCGGTGATCTCCTGCCACGGCGGGGTGTAGATCACCTCCATGCCGGCGTCGCGCAGGAGCGCCGCGACGATGCGGCTGCCCCTGTCGTGGCCGTCCAGGCCCACCTTGGTCACCAGGACGCGCGGCGGCCGTGCGGCGGTTATCTGGGTCGTCGTCATGCAGGCTCTCCTTCTTGCAGCGCCCCGTCGCGCAGCAGCCGGACGCAGTGCCGTGCGATCTCGGCCGGGTTCGCGCGGCCGGGGCGGTACCAGGTCTGGGTCCAGTTGAGCGCGCCCAGCAGCATCAGCCGGAACTGCGCCGGGTCACGCTTGAGCGCCAGATCCTCCACCAGGGCCGTGAATCGGGCTTCGTAGCGGTCGCGCAACCGGGTCAGCTCGGCCGCGACCTCGGGCGCGTCGCCGGGCAGGACGCGGATCACGACCTTGGCGTAGGGGCTGTCCTCCAGGAGTACCTCGAGATGGGCCCGGCAGGCGCGCTCCAGGCGGTCCCAGGGGCCGCCACCGGCTTCCAGGGCCTGCTCGACCCGGTCGAGGATGCGGTTCACGCCGGCTTCGTAGACGGCGATCAGGAGGTCTGTCTTGGAGGCGAAATGGCAGTAGATCGAGCCGGGCAGCATGCCGACTTCCCTGGCGATGTCGCGCAGCGATGTGCCGTGAAAGCCGTGGGTCGCGAAGAGGCGGGCCGCCGCCTCCTCGACCAGGGGTCGGCGGCTGTCCTGGCGCCCCGGGCGCACGGCGGTCTTGTTCGACATGGTAATACCAAACGGTCGTTTGTTAGTCTTAAATCTAAGACCTCGGCACAGGCCGAGTCAAGGACCATGATCCGCTCTAGCGGTGCGTGTCGGTTCGGGGGTTCAAGCCGGGGGCGTAGGGCGCGTCCACGGTGTCGAAGCGCCGGCCCTCCAGCTTCTCGCGCAGGGTCTTGGCGCGCCCCACGATGATCGTCTCGAAGGCGTCCTCCGGCTGGAGCAGGGAGGCCAGCGCCAGGTGCCGGCGGGCGAGCGGCAGGTACTTGCTCTGCCGGGTCCTGATCAGTGCGGTGGCGAATTCGAAATGCAGGACCGGGTTCTCCGGATCCAGTGCGATCGCCTGCCTGAAGCTGGACTTCGCCTGCTTGAGGCTCGCGCCGGCCATCTCGCCGGCCAGCAGGTCGCCGACCGCGGCGACGATTTCGGCGTGCCAGCCGCCGAGCGCGGCGTGGCTCCAAGGGCTGCCGGGATCCAGAACCAGAGCCCGGTCGACCAGGCCCTTGGCCTCGTCCGCCGAGCCCTGGACCCAGTTCTCGATCGCCGACTTGGTGCGCGCGATGTAGCCGATGGCGATGGCCAGAAGGCGGTGCGCCTCGGCGTTTCCCTCGTCCAGCACGATCGCCTCGCGGGCGAGGGCTTCGGCCCGGCGGTAGAGCGCCAGGCGGTTCTTGGGATCCTCCGCCACCAGGGCCTCGGCCAGCAGCGCCCGGGCGGCGAGCGCGAGGCCCTCGGAGAGGCCGCTCTCGGTCGCCAGATCGGCCGCCTGCGCGAAGCTGCCGTCGTGATAGAGGTCGAGGGCGCGGGCGAAGGTCTGGGCGGGCTCGACGCGGACCGGCTGGGCCTTGCGGATCGTGAGATCGGCGCCGAGGGCGGCGCCGTGGACCAAGAGCAGCAACGCGGCCAGGCGGAGCGCGTTCATCGCGCGATCATCGCCTCGAAGAGGTCCGGATCGTCGAAATGACGCCGGCCGACGAAGGCGGTCGCGTGATGGCCCCACTGGCGCATGGCGCCCGGGCTGGAGACCCCCATGGGCCAGAGCAGGAAGCGTTCCAGGCGCTCGCTGCCGGCGACGAGGCCGTCTTCGCCGTAGAGGCTCCGCGTGCCGCCGCCCGGCAGGGGCAGGGCCCTCAGCTCCGACTCGCTGGTCATGGGGTAGACTACGTCGTTTGCCTCATTTTGGCCACGGCGACGTAGGGACAGGCCCTTGAGGTAGTGCGAGCGCGTCTCGATCCGCAGGACCAGGCGCTGAGCCGGGCCGACGGCCGGCGCCTGCGCCGGAATCGCCGTCTCCTCCGTCATCTCGCGCGATTGAGGGTCCTCGCGCAGCCGGGTCCCCGGCGCCGGAAAGAACAGGTGATAGCAGCCGCAGGGGTGGATCGTGTCGTAGACCAGCGGCTGGCCGTCGCTGCCTAGGGTCACCCGCCAAATCAGGCCGTCGAACTTGCCGGCCAGTATGTCGAAGGCCCCGTCCGGCGGCCGCTCCTGGAACCAGGCGGTGTAGCTGATCTGGAGCAGGGCCTCGCCCTTGATCAGGGTGTGGCCGACCCGGGTGAAGACGACGGGCCTTGTCTCGTCCACTCCGGCCAGGTCCGAGTCGGCCGGCCAGAAGGGCTGGCCGATTCGGTCGTAGGGACCGGTCACGTCGATCCGCCAGACCGGCGCGAAGGTGTCGACGATCCTGCGCAGGTCGTCGCCTACGGGCTGTGGCAGGCCGAATTCCGGGTCCCGGCTCGCGTCGAGGATGGCGGCGATCTGGGGCGCGCTCAGGCCCGGTCCGTCGCCCTCGGGGACGAAGTCGATCAGCCGCCCCTCGACCGGCAGGCTGTCCGCCGGCATCTCGAAGGCGGGCAGGTGGACCTCCTGCCAGCGGCTCCAGCCGGCGGAGGCGGCCAGGGCCATGAGGGGATAGGCGCCGAAGACCCGGGAGAAGTCGGAGTAGCTATCGGGCACCTTCGCCTTGTCGAGCAGCATCTGCCGGCGCTCGGGATCCGCCAGGTCGGCGGCGAGCAGGCGCGCGCCGCAGTCCTCGGCCGCCGCGACCGGCCCGACCGAGGGACCCCCGATCTCCCGCGCGAGTCGCCCGAGGTTGTCGCGTTCGGCTTCCGGCAGATTGCTCACCTCGGCCGCCAGCGCCTCGTTCTCCAGGGCGAGGAGATCGGCGGCCCAGGCCTCGAAGCGTTCCGGGTCGGCGCCGTTGCGGCCGAGGTCCCGGCCCAGCGCCGAGCGGAGGCGGTCGACCCGCAGGTAGGGAAAGCGGGCGATCCGCGCCGCCTCGGCGTCGCGCACCCCCGCCGATTCGATCCGCTCCTGGACCTCGGCGAGATAGGCGACGCAGGCCAGCTGCTCCGCCTCGCCGGGCGGAATGGCCTCGCCGTAGCGCTCCAGGTCTCCGGACACCGAGGCGCAGCCCGCCAGCAGCAGAAGGCCGGCGATCCCGCAGGCGAGACGCGCCGCGCCGCCACGCATAGGCGCGGGCGTCGCCGTCCGCCGCGCTCCTCGTCCTTTCGCTGTCGCCATGCGCTTCGCCCGCTTGAAGTGACCGCAATTCTTACTTAGACACTCGCGCCGGCCTTTCGGATCACGCTTGCGTGGGTGAAAAGCGGAATCGGCTAGGGCCTGTTGACATTCACGGCGCGCTCCTGGCGGGAGCGGATTTGCGCCGGGGCCAGGAGCGGGAGGCGCCGTGGGGTTGGGCCCCACAAGGCCTTCCGCGACGCCGCCCCGGCGCAAATGCGCCCCGTCCCGAAGGGATCCGGCGAAATCGGCCTGCTGCCGCGTTGCTCCCAGAGACTGAGACTGGGGTCGAATATGCTCGGCATGTCCTTCCTTCTCGCGCCTAACAGCGGGCCGATTTCACTCGGACCAGGAGCCCGCCCTGAATGTCAACAGGCCCTAGTCCGGCAGGCGGATCAAGTGAACCTGGGTCACCGGCTTCTTGCCGGTCGCCCGAGCCAGCGCCCTCCTGACAGAGACCCGGGCCGCCTCGCCCAAGCGCTCGTCGCTCCGGCGCGCGCCCTTTGGCAGGCTTTCCAGCCCGTCGAACAGGGCGGCCACGACCTCGGCACGGATCTCGTCATCTTCCTCGCCGTTCAGAAGCCCTTGTATGGTGATTCGCGGCTCGTCGAGCAAGTGCCCTTTTTCGTCGACCACGAGGCTCACCATGGCCGAGCCGTTGAACATCAGACGCTGGCGCTCGCGCAGCTGCGGGCTGTTGGCCGGGATGATGCGGGTACCGTCGAGCACGACCCGGCCCGTGGGCACGTGGTCCAGCACCTCGGCGCCCTGGTCCGACAGCGCGATCAGCGTGCCGTTCTCGGCGACCACGGCCTCGGGTACCTGGCAATCCCGCGCCAGCTTCGCATGCTCGGCCAGGTGGCGCGCCTCGCCGTGCACGGGGATCGCGACCTTGGGCCGAACCCACTGGTACATCTGGGTAAGCTCCTCGCGCGCCGGATGGCCGGATACGTGGGTGAAGTGATCACGGTCGGTAATCACTGCAATGCCCTGACGCACCAGCTCGTTCTGCAGCGCCGAGATCGACTTCTCGTTCCCGGGAATCATACGCGAGGAGAAGATGACCGCGTCGCCCGGCTCGAGTGAGACCTCGCGGTGGTCGTCCCGGGCGATCCGCCAGAGGGCCGCGCGCGGCTCGCCCTGGCTGCCAGTGCAGAGCAGCAGCACCTCTTCGCGCGGCAGGTAGCCGAGATCCTTGTCGGACACCAGGGGCGGCAGGTCGCGGAGATATCCGGTCTCCACGGCCGCCTTGTAGATCCGGTGCATCGATCGGCCGACCAGGGCGACCCGGCGGCCGTGCTCGGCGGCGATGCGGATCACGGTTTCCAGGCGCGCCACGTTGGTCGCGAAGCAGGCCACGGCGACGCGGTTCTTCAGGCCGCCGATCAGTTCGGACAGGCTCTCCCGGACCTCGCCTTCCGAGCCCGAATCGCCCTCGACCATGGCGTTGGTCGAATCGCAGACCATGGCCAGGACGCCCTCCTCCGCAAGCGCCCTGAGCGCCGCCTCGTCGTAGTCGTCGCCGACCATGGGGTCGGGGTCGAGTTTCCAATCCCCGGTGTGGAGGACCGTCCCGAGGGAACAGCGCAGCACCACGGCGTTGGGCTCGGGGATCGAGTGGGTCAAGGTGATCAGTTCGATGTCGAAGGGCCCGACCGAGAAGCGTCCCGACATGGGGATCTCCGTGATCTCGGCCTCGTCCAGCAGGTCCGCGTCTTCCAGCTTGGCGCGCAGCACCGTCGCGGTGAAGGGCGTCGCGTAGATCGGGCAGCGCAGCCGGGGCCAGAGATAGGGAACCGCCCCGATGTGGTCCTCATGGGCGTGGGTCAGCACCAGGCCGGCCAGGTTGTCGCGGCGCTCCTCGATGAAGGCGATGTCCGGCATGATCAAGTCTATGCCGCTGGAGCGCTCGTCCGCGAAGGTGACGCCGAGGTCGACCATGACCCAGGCTCCGTCATGGCCGTAGAGGTTGAGATTCATGCCAATCTCGCCGGTCCCGCCCAGTGGAAGGAACCACAGATCGGCGCTTCCAGGTAAACCGGTCACGCGTCTTTCGCCTCGTTCGCTCGGTAGATCAGCTCGAGACCCCTCAGAGTCAAGTCGGGGTCGCTGGTGTCGATCGACCGGCAGGCCTCGGCGAAGATCGCCGAGAGGCCCCCGGTCGCGATCACCGTCATGGGCCAGCCGGTCTCGGCCTTGATCCGGGCGATCATGCCCTCGACCATATCGACGTAGCCCCAGAAGATTCCCGACTGCATGGCCGGCACGGTGGACTTGCCGATGACGGTCTCGGGCCGCACCACCGCGATGCGCGGCAGCTGGGCCGAGGCCATGGTGAGCGCCTCGACCGAGAGGTTGACGCCCGGCGCGAGCACGCAGCCCTCCAGTCCGCCGTCCTTGGCCACCACGTCGAAGCTGGTCGCGGTGCCGAAATCGACCACGATCAGCGGCCCGCCGTAGATCCGGTGGCCGGCCACCGCGTTGACCAGACGGTCGGCTCCGGCCTGCTGCGCGCGCACTTCGATCCCCAGCGTCACGTTGGCCGCGCCGACCACGAGCGGCTCTACCTCGAAGTAGCGCCGGCAGAGGGTCTCCAGTCCGTAGACCGCCGCCGGCACCACCGAGGCGATGATCGCGCCCTCGATGTCCTTCGGCGTGATGTCCTGAAGCGCCATCAGCTGGGTAAGCCAGACGCAGTACTCGTCGGGAGTGCGCTTGGGATCGGTCGTGGCGCGCCAGCGGGCTCTGAGGGCGCCGCTCTCGAAGACGCCCAGCACGACGTTGGTGTTGCCGATGTCGATCGCGAGCAGCATGGCCCTAGGCGCTTCGGCCGCCGAAGAAGACGTCGCCGGCGGTGACGCTGCGCGTCTCTCCGCCGGGAAGCTCGAGCCGCAGAGCGCCGTTCGGATCCAGGTCCTTGAAAACCCCTTCGAGCGTCTCGCCCGGCAGTCTGACCTCGATCGGCTCGCCGACGCCCTTGGCGTGACGGAGCCAGGCGGTCCGGATCGGCGCGAAGCCGTCCTCCAGCCAGCGGTTGGTCCAGCTCAGGAAGTGGCGCGAGAACGCCTCGAGCACGGCTTCCGGTCCCAAGTCGGGCGGCGCCCCCTCGAAGTGCAGGCTCGTTGCCGGGGGATCGAGATCCCGCGGATAGCTCTTCACGTTGATGCCTATGCCGAGCACCAGCCAATCCAGATCCCGATCGCCGGAAAGCTGGGCCTCGAGAAGAATCCCGCAGCCCTTGCGGTCGTTGAACAGCACGTCGTTGGGCCACTTGTAGCGGATCTCCACCATTGGCGGCACGACGCTGCCGAGGCCGTCGCCGACGCCGAGCGCGGCGACCAAGCTCAATTGAGCCGCCTCGGCCGGCGTGGTCTCCGGACGCAGGACAAGGGAGAAGGTCAGGTTCCCGGGCAGGTCGGTCCAACTCCGGCCGCGCCGGCCGCGCCCCTTGGTCTGCTCCTTGACCCAAACCAGCGTGCCGTCTTCGGCGCCCGACTTAGCCAAACGCATAGCCTCGTCGCTGCTGCTTTCCGCGCGGTCGAGCACGACCAGCCGGTAGGCCGGGGGAAGCTTCACGGTCGTAGCCGTGGCCGTCTCTCCCCTCATCCCGCCATGAGCGCGGCGGCGGCGACGCCGGCGCTGGTCACGAAGGGATTCAAGGCCACCGGAATGACCAGCATGGCCAGGCTGCTGCCGAGGATCACCAGCTTCAGTCCGCCGCCGAGCGGCGTGTCGAAAGCATCGGCGGGTTCGTCGAAGTACATGATCTTGACGATCCGCAGGTAGTAGAAGGCCGCCACCACCGAGGTCAGAACGCCGATCACGGCGAGAGTGTAGAGACCGGCCTCGACCGCGGACTGAAAGATTAGGAGCTTGCCGAAGAAACCGGCGAGCGGCGGGATACCCGCCATCGAGAACATGAGCATGCCCAGCGCCAGCGCCATCAAGGGGCTGGTCTTCGCCAGGCCCTTGAGATCGTCGATCTGCTCGACCATGAGGCCGTCCCGGCGCATGCAGAGGATGCAGGCGAAGACGCCTAGGTTCATCACGAGGTAGATCGCCATGTAGACGCCGATGGCGCCGATTCCCTTCTCGGTCCCCGTCGCCAGACCGATCAGCACATAGCCCATGTGGCCGATCGAGCTGTAAGCCATGAGCCGCTTGATGTTGCTCTGCATGATCGCCGCGAAGGCGCCGAGCGCCATGGAGCCGACGGAAATCACGATCACGACCTGCTGCCACTCTTCGAACAGGCCGCCGAACGGCCCCATCATGACCCGCACGAAGAGCGCCACGGCGGCGATCTTGGGGGCGGTCGCGAAGAACGCGGTGACCGGTGTCGGCGCCCCTTCGTAGACGTCCGGCGTCCACATGTGAAAGGGAACGGCCGAGACCTTGAACGCGAGACCGGTTATGACGAAAACCAAGCCGACGATCAGGCCGAGCGACGGCTCCGTGTCTGCGGTCAGGATCCGGGCCAGCTCGTCGAAGCTGGTCGTCCCGCTGAAGCCGTAGACAAGGGAGCAGCCGTAGAGCAGCATGCCCGACGAGAGGGCGCCGAGAACGAAGTACTTCAGCCCCGCCTCGCTGGAGCGCACCGTGTCGCGCCGGAACGCGGCGACGACATAGAGCGAGAGGCTCTGCAGCTCGAGACCCAGGTAGAGCGAGATGAGATCATTGGCCGAGATCATCATCATCATGCCCAGCGTCGCGAACAGCAGCAGCACCGGGAACTCGAAACGGGCCATCTGCTCGCGCTCGATATAGCCGAGCGACATGGCCAGGGTAAGGCCGGCTCCCAAGAGGGCGAGGATCTTCATGAAGGACGCGAAATCGTCCGACAGGTAGAGCCCGTCAAACGCCAAGACACGCCCTTCCGGCGCCTGCATTACCAGGATTACCGCGATCACCAGGATGATTTCGGTGAGCAGGATGATGAAGCGGACCGACTCCTCTTTCCGGAACACGCCGACCATGAGGAGCGCCATGCCGGCACATGCCAAAAAGGCTTCCGGGAGTGCGATCATGAGGTCTTGGGTATCGAACACGCCTGTCTCTTCCCTTACCGCACGGCGGCCGTCGCCAGTCGCGCCGCCTCGGCCTGCGCCAGCGCTGTCTCATAGTTCTCGACGATGTTCGCGACCGACGCGGACATGATCTCGAAGAAGGGCAGCGGGTAGATGCCCATCCAGAGAACGATGGCGATCAGCGGCGCGAACACGAGCTTCTCCCGCCACGAGAGATCCAGGATCGCCTTCAGGTCGTCTTTCGTCAGCGTGCCGAAGATGACCCGGCGATAGAGATAGAGCATGTAGGCCGCACCCAGCACCATCCCGGTGGTGCAGAGAAGCGCCACCCAGGTGTTGGCCTGGAATGCGCCGACGAAGACCAGGAACTCCCCGACGAAACCGCTCGTGCCCGGCAGGCCGACGGAGGCCAGCATGAACACCATGAAGAAGAGCGCATAGGCCGGCATGCGTTCGACGAGGCCGCCGTAGCGGGCGATATCCCGCGAGTGGATCCGGTCGTAGACCACCCCGACGACCAGGAACAGGGCGGCCGAAACGACGCCGTGCGACAGCATCTGGATCATCGCGCCCTCGATCCCCTGCTGGTTCGCGGCGAAGATTCCGACCGTGACCAGCCCCATGTGGGCGACCGAGGAATAGGCGATCAGTTTTTTCATGTCCTCCTGGGCCAGGGCCACCAGGGAGGTGTAGATCACCGCGATGACCGACAGCGGGAAGATGATCATCGGCGTGAAGAGAGCCGAGGCCTCGGGCAGCATGGGCAGCGAGAAGCGCAGGAAGCCGTAGCCGCCCATCTTCAGGAGAACGCCCGCCAGGATCACCGATCCCGCCGTGGGGGCCTCGACGTGGGCGTCGGGCAACCAGGTGTGGACCGGCCACATCGGTACCTTGACCGCGAAGGCGGCGAAGAAAGCGAGCCACAGCCACTTCTGCATGTCGGTCGGGATGTCGCTCGCCAGGAGCTCCGGGATATCGCTGGTCCCCATGGTCAGGTAGATCGCCAGGATGGCGATCAGCATCAGCACGGAACCCGTCAGGGTGAAGAGAAAGAACTTGAAGGCCGAGTAGACCCGGCGCGGCCCGCCCCAGACGCCGATGATCAGGAACATCGGGATCAGAACGCCCTCGAAGAAGACGTAGAAGACCACCAGATCGAGGGCGCAGAACATGCCGATCATCAAGGTCTCGAGCACCAGGAACGCGATCATGTATTCCTTGACCCGGACCTTGATCGCCTCCCAGCTCGCCAGGATGCAGATCGGCGTCAGCAACGTGCAGAGGAGAACGAAGGGCATGGAGATCCCGTCCACGCCCATCTGGTAGCTGATGTTCAGGCCCGGGATCCAGACCACCTGCTCGACGAACTGGAATTCGGCGGTCCCCCGTTCGAAATCGAACCAGATCCAGAGCGAGATCACGAAGGTGAAGACGGACGCGAAGAGGGCCGCCCTCTTGGCCTGGTCGGCAACCTCTTCTTCGCTGTCGCCCCGCACCAGCACGAAAATCAGCAAGGCGCCGAGCAAGGGCGTGAAGGTAATCGCCGAGAGCCAGGGGAGATGTTCGAACATGGCCGGTCAGCCCGCCGTCGCCAGGACGTACCAGGTCACGAGGCCGACCACCCCGATCAGCATGACGAACGCGTAGTGGTAGACGAAGCCGGTCTGCAGCCGGCCGGCCCGGCGCGCCAAGTCTATGGTCGCCGCCGCGATACCGTCGGGGCCGAGGCCGTCGATCAGGGCGCCATCTCCCGTCTTCCAGAAGGCGCGGCCGAGGACCTGCGCCGGCCGGACGAAGAGCGCGTTGAAAAGCTCGTCGAAGTACCACTTGTTAAGGAAGAAGAGGTAGAGCGGCCGGAAGCTCTGCGCGACGCGCGCCGGCATGCCGGGGCTCAGCTTGTAGAACCAGAAGGCCATGGCGATCCCGGAGACCGCGACCACCAGCGGCAGCCAGATGACCCAAATCGGCAAGCCGTGGTGGGCGGCTTCCAGCGAGTCGTTGGTCGGCAGCACCAAGAGCGAATCGCCCCAGAAATCCATCCGGCCGTCACCGATAAAGGCGTAATGGCCCAGAATGCCCCCGAAGATCGCGCCGAAGGCCAGCAGGAAGAGCGGCAGGATCATGACTTTGGGCGATTCGTGCACGTGGTCCCAGGTCTCCCTGTCCATCCGCGGCTGCCCGTGGAAGGTGAGATAGAGAAGCCGCCAGGAATAGAAGGCCGTCAGGAAGGCCGCCGCGACCGCCGCCCAGAAGGCGAAGGTGCCGTGGGCGCTGTGTGCTGCGAACGCAGCCTCGATGATGGCGTCCTTGGAGTGGAAGCCGGCGAAGCCGACGACATGCGGAATGCCGATGCCGGCCAGCGACAGGCTGCCGATCACCATGAGCCAGTGGGTCATGGGAATGCGCGACTTGAGGCCGCCCATCTTGCGCATGTCCTGCTCGTCGGAGACCGCGTGGATCACCGAGCCGGCGCCGAGGAAGAGGAGCGCCTTGAAGAAGGCGTGGGTCGCCAGGTGGAAGATCGCCGCGCCGTAGGCCGAGACGCCGGCGGCGAGGAACATGTAGCCGAGCTGGCTGCAGGTCGAATAGGCGATGACCCGCTTGATGTCGTTCTGGCAGAGGCCGATGGTCGCGGCGAAGAAACAGGTGATCGCGCCGACGTAGGTGACCAGTTCGAGGGCGACCGGCGCGTACTCGAAGATGGGCGAAAGCCGACAGACCATGAAGACGCCCGCCGTCACCATGGTCGCGGCATGGATCAGCGCCGAGACCGGCGTCGGCCCCTCCATGGCGTCCGGCAGCCAGGTGTGCAGGCCGATCTGAGCCGATTTGCCCATGGCACCGATGAACAACAGGATGCAGACGATGGTCAGCGCGTGGCCGTCGATGCCGAGGAAGACGAACTGAGCGTCCTGGTAGTCCGGGACGGCGGAGAAGACCTGGTCGAAGCTGACCGAGCCGAAGAGGAAGAAGGCGCCGATGATGCCCAGCGCGAAGCCCATGTCGCCGACCCGGTTGACCAGGAAGGCCTTGATCGCGGCCCGGCAGGCGCTCGGCCGATCGTACCAGAAGCCGATCAGCAGGTAGGACACCAGCCCGACGCCTTCCCAGCCGAAGAACATCTGCAGGAAGTTGTCCGCGCTGACCAGCATCAGCATGAAGAAGGTGAAGAGGCTGAGGTAGGCCATGAAGCGCGGGATCGACTTGTCATGCGCCATGTAGCCGATCGAATAGATGTGGATCATGGTGGAGACCACGGTGACCACGGCGAGCATGACCACGGTCAACGTGTCGAGCTTCAGGGCCCAGGAAAGCTCGAGGGTGCCGGAGTCGATCCAGGTGAAGAGCTCAGTGACCCGCGCGTTCTTGGCGATCGCGACGTCGTAGAACAGATAGACGCTGAGCAGCGCCGAGAGCCCCATGGCAATGCAGGTGACCAGCTGGGCGCCGCGGTCGCCGATGGCGCGGCCGAAGAAGCCCGCGACAAAAGCGCCGACCAGCGGCAGAAAGACGGCGACGACTTCCACGCTCAGCCCTTCATCATGTTGATGTCCTCGACCGCGATGGAGCCGCGGTTGCGGAAGTAGACGACGAGGATCGCAAGCCCGATGGCGGCTTCCGCGGCGGCCACGGTCAGGATGAACATCGCGAAGACCTGGCCCACCAGGTCCTGCAGGTGGGTCGAGAAGGCGACGAAGTTGATGTTGACCGCGAGCAGGATGAGCTCGATCGACATCAGGATGATGATCACGTTCTTGCGGTTCAGAAAGATGCCGAAGATCCCCAGGGTGAAGAGGATCGCGGCGATCGAGAGGTAGTGGGCCAGTCCGATTTCCAGCATCGCGTCTAGACCCCGCTTCCCGACGGCACGTCCTTCAGCTCGATGGACTTGCTGCGGTCGCGGTTCACCTGTTCGGCGATCGACTGGCGGCGCACGCCCTCGCGCTGGCGCAGGGTCAGCACGATGGCGCCGATCATGGCGACCAGAAGTACCAGACCGGCGGCCTGAAAGAGATAGACGTACTTGGTGTAGAGCACCTGACCCAGGGCCCGCGTGTTGTGGACCTGATCGATTGGCGGGATGGCGACCTGCGCCGCGCTGCCGACCTCGGGCGCCACGGCCCAGGTGCCCACCACCATGGCGAGCTCGACCAGCAGGATCAAACCGATCAAGCCGCCGACCGGCAGGTACTGCAGGAAGCCCTGGCGCAGCTCGACGAAGTTGATGTCGAGCATCATGACGACGAAGAGGAAAAGGACGGCGATCGCGCCGACGTAGACCAGGACCAGGATCATCGCCAGGAACTCGGCGCCCATGAGCACGAAAAGCCCGGCCGAGTTGAAGAAGGCGAGGATCAGGAACAGCACCGAATGGACCGGGTTGCGCGCCGAGATCACCATCACCGCCGCGGCCACGGCGACGAAGGAGAAGAGATAGAAGGCCAGCCCTTGGACGATCATGTCGAACTCACCGGTAGGGGGCGTCCTGCGCAATGTTCTGCGCGATCTCGTGTTCCCAGCGGTCGCCGTTCGCGAGCAGCTTCTCCTTGTTGTAGTAGAGCTCCTCGCGGGTCTCGGTGGCGAACTCGAAGTTCGGCCCCTCGACGATCGCATCGACGGGACAGGCTTCTTGGCAGAAGCCGCAGTAGATGCACTTTGTCATATCGATGTCGTAGCGCGTCGTGCGGCGGCTGCCGTCTTCGCGCGGCTCGGCCTCGATGGTGATCGCCTGGGCCGGACAGATCGCCTCGCACAGCTTGCAGGCGATGCAGCGCTCTTCGCCGTTGGGGTAGCGGCGGAGCGCATGCTCGCCGCGAAAACGCGGGCTCAAGGGACCCTTCTCGTAGGGATAATTCAGCGTCACCTTGGGCCGGAACAGGTAGCGCAAGGTCAGCGAGAGGCCGCCCAAGAGCTCGCTCAGGAGCAGGGAACGCAGGCCGCGGTCGATCATGCCCATGTCTAGAATCCCCTATCACTCGCGCCCCAGCGGGCTTCCGACCCCCTTCGGCCCCCGGCGGCTACCATAACCCACGCCAGGGGCATGACAAGACTTGGCCGCCCTTACCCCTGCGGCAGCCAGTCGAACGCAATCAGTGCCCCGGCGGTCACCACCACCCAGAGCAGAGAGAACGGCAGGAACACCTTCCATCCGAGCCGCATCAGCTGGTCGTAGCGGTAGCGGGGGAAGGTCGCCCTGACCCACAGAAAGACGAACAGGCAGAGCGCGATCTTCGCGGCGAACCAGACCGGCCCCGGTATCCAATTGAACGGCGCGATGTCCACGATCGGCAGCCAGCCACCGAGGAACAGGATCGTGGTCATCGCGCTCATCAGGATCATGTTGGCGTACTCGCCCATGAAGAAGAGCGCGAAGGACATGGACGAGTATTCGACGAAAAATCCGGCGACCAGTTCGGATTCGCCCTCCGGCAGGTCGAAGGGCGAGCGGTTGGTCTCGGCCAGGACCGATATGAAAAAGATCACGAACATCGGCAGCAGCGGCACGCAGAACCAGACGGTCTGCTGCGCCATTACGATGTCGGTCAGGTTCAAGGACCCGACGCAGAGCACCACGGTGATGATGACGAAGCCCATGGAGACTTCGTAGGAGACCATCTGCGCCGCGGACCGCAGGGCACCCAGGAAGGGGTACTTCGAGTTCGAGGCCCAGCCGGCCATGATCACACCATAGACAGCCAGGGACGAGATCGCGAAGAGGTAGAGAATGCCGACGTTGATGTCGGCCAGCACGAGGCCTTCGTCAAAGGGAATCACGGCCCAGCCGATCATCGCCAGGATGAAGATCAGCATGGGCGCGATCAGGAACACCACGACGTTGGAGCCGGCCGGCAGAATGGTTTCCTTGAACAGCAGCTTGACCGCGTCGGCGATCGGCTGCAGCAGGCCGAAGGGGCCGACCACGTTGGGCCCCTTGCGCAATTGCATGGCGCCGATGATCTTGCGCTCCGCGTAGGTCAGATAGGCGACCGCCAGCAGCAGCGGAACCAGGATCGCGACAATCTGCAGGACGATAATCCCGCCGGGCAGCGCATAGTCGGCGACGAAGGGATTGTCGAGCCACTCAGCCATGAGTGCCGGTCGCTTTCTCCGGGCGGTCGAGCAGCTCGGCGCTGCACCGCGCCATGGTCTCGGAGGCGCGGCTGATCGGATCGGTCATGTAGTAGTTCGTGATCGGAAGAACGAAGGGCGCCGGATCGATCGGCCCTTCGTGCCCGAAGGCGCCCCACGCTGCCGGCTCGATCTGGTCGATCGCCGCAAAGGCGGGATTGACCGCGATCAGCCGCTGGCGCAGCTGACCAAGGTTGTCGTACGGCAGAGTCTTGCCGAGCGTTTCAGACAGGGCCCGGAGAATGGTCCAGTCCTCGCGGGCGTCGCCCGGCGGAAAGGCCGCGAGACGGCCGAGCTGCACCCGTCCCTCGGTGTTGACGTAGGTGCCGTTCTTTTCCGTGTAGGCGGCGCCCGGCAGGATCACGTCGGCACGGTGCGCCCCGGCGTCGCCGTGATGGCCCTGGTAGATCACGAAGGCCTCGCCGAAATCGCCGGTCTCGAACTCGTCGGCGCCGAGCAGATAGACGGCCGAGATCTCGCCGGCGCGCGCGCCCGCCTTGATCCCCTCGATGTCCCGGCCGTTCTCGCCCGGCACGAAACCCAGCTCGAGGCCGCCCACGCGCGCCGCCGCGCGGTGCAGCACGTTGAAGCCGTTCCAGTTCTCGCGCACTAGGCCGCAGGCCTCCGCGAGCTTGCGGGCGAGCGCGAGAACGGCGGCTCCGTCGTGCCGGGCCAGGGCGCCGGCGCCGAGGATCATCATGGGGCGCTCGGCATTCTTCAGGGTCTGGGCGAAGCTCCCCGCGCCCTCGGCCAGCTCTTTCAGGGTCTCCGGCCCGGCGCCCAGGTAGTCGAACGCATAGGTCAGGTCGACCTGCTGCGGCCCGATCAGGCCGACCGCCAGGCCGCCTTGGAGGAACCGGCCGCGCAGGCGGGCGTTGATGATCGGCGCTTCCCAGCGTGGGTTGGTGCCGACCAGAAGCACCGCGTCGGCCTCGTCGATGCCGGCGATCGTGGTGTTGAAGCGGTATCCGGCGCGGCAGCCGGGATCGAGCTTGGCGCCGTCCTGGCGGCAGTCCAAATGCGGCGAGCCCAGGCCCGTCATGAGATCCTTCAGCGCCAGCATGGATTCGGCGTCGCAAAGGTCGCCGGCGACCGCGGCGACGCGCTCGCCGGGCAGCCCCGCGAGCTTGCCGGCGATGGCCTGGAAGGCCTGGTCCCAGGAGGCCGCCTCGAGCCGCCCCTCGGCGTTGCGTACGTAGGGCCGGTCGAGCCGCTGGCGCGCCAGGCCGTCGCAGGCGTAGCGCGTCTTGTCGGCGATCCACTCCTCGTTCACCGCCTCGTGGAGCCGGGGCAGAACCCGCATGACTTCGCGGCCGCGGCAGTCGACGCGGATGTTCGAGCCCACGGCGTCGAACACGTCGATCGAATCGGTCTTGCGCAGCTCCCAGGAACGTGCCGAGAAGGCGTAGGGTTTCGAGGTCAGCGCGCCGACCGGACAGACGTCCACCAGGTTGCCGGAAAGCTCCGAGTGGATCGCCTTCTCCAGGGTGGTGATCTCCAGGTGCTCGCCGCGGCCCAGCGCACCCATCTCCTCGATGCCGGCGACCTCGGTGCTGAAGCGGACACAGCGCGTGCAGTGGATGCAGCGCGTCATGATCGTCTTGATCAGCGGCCCCATGTGCTTGTCGGGCACCGCGCGCTTGTTCTCCTCGTAGCGGCTCCGGTCGAAGCCGTAGGCCATAGCCTGGTCCTGAAGGTCGCACTCGCCACCCTGGTCGCAGATCGGGCAGTCGAGCGGGTGGTTGATCAACAGGAACTCCATGACGCCGCGCCGCGCCTTCTTCACCGTATCCGTATCGGTGTGGATCACCATGCCCTCGCCGGCCGGCATGGCGCAGGAGGCGATCGGCTTGGGCGAGCGCTCCATCTCGACCAGGCACATGCGGCAGTTGCCGGCCACGGAGAGGCGTTCGTGGTAGCAGAACCGCGGGATCTCGACGCCGGCCAGCTCGCAGGCCTGGAGCACGGTTAGGCCGTTGGGCACCTCGATTTCGCGGCCGTCGATGGTCAGCTTGGGCATGCCCCTCTCCTACTCCGCGGCCGCCCGGCCCGCCTCCCGGTAGGTCTTGATCCGCCGCTCCAGCTCGGGCCGGAAGTTCCGGATCAGACCCTGGACCGGCCAGGCCGCCGCGTCCCCCAGGGCGCAGATGGTGTGCCCCTCGACTTGGTAGCTCACCTCGAGCAGCGTGTCGATCTCGTCGAGATCCGCCTTGCCTTCGATCATGCGCGTGAGGACCCGCCACATCCAGCCGGTTCCTTCGCGGCAAGGCGTGCACTGGCCGCAGCTCTCGTGCATGTAGAAATGCGAGAGCCGGGCGATCGCCGCGACGATGTCGGTCGACTTGTCCATGACGATGACCGCCGCCGTGCCCAGGCCGGTCTTGGCCTCGCGCAGGGAATCGAAGTCCATTAGAATGCTGTCGCAGGTCGGCTTGGGGATGCAGGGCACGGAGGAGCCGCCCGGGATCACCGCCAGCAGGTTGTCCCAGCCGCCGCGCACGCCGCCGGCGTGCTTCTCGATCAGCTCCCTAAGCGGGATGCCCATCTCCTCTTCGACATTGCAGGGCTTCTCGACGTGCCCCGAAATGCTGAAGACCTTGGTGCCGGTGTTCTTCGGCCGGCCGAGCCCGGTCCACCAGTCCACGCCGCGCCTCAGGATCTCCGGCACGACGGCGATGGTCTCCACGTTGTTGACTGTCGTGGGGCAGCCGTAGAGGCCGCAGGCCGCGGGAAACGGCGGCTTCAGCCGCGGCTGGCCCTTCTTGCCCTCGAGGCTCTCCAAGAGCGCGGTCTCCTCGCCGCAGATGTAGGCGCCGGCGCCGCGGTGCAGATAGACGTCGTAGTCGTAGCCCGAGTCGCAGGCGTTCTTGCCGATCAGCTTGGCCTCGTAGGCCTCGTCGATCGCCGCCTGGAGGTGCTGGGCCTCGCTGTAGAATTCCCCACGGATGTAGATGTAGCAGGCGCTCGCGCCCATGGCGAAACCCGACACAAGGCAGCCCTCGAGCAACCGGTGCGGGTCGTAGCGAATCATTTCCCGGTCCTTGCAGGTCCCGGGCTCCGATTCGTCGGCATTGACCACGAGGTAGGCGGGGCGACCGTCGCTCTCTTTCGGCATGAAGGACCATTTGAGCCCGGTCGGGAAGCCGGCGCCGCCGCGGCCGCGCAGGTCCGAGGCCTTGACCCGCTCGATGAGCTCGTCGCGGCCCAGCTCGAGCAGCTTCTTGGTGCCGTCCCAAACGCCGCGCCGCCGCGCGCCCGCGAGACGCCAGTCGTCCTGGGCGTAGAGATTGGTGAAGATCCGATCCTTGGGATCGAGCATCAGGCTTCTCCTCCGACGGGCTCCGAGCCCTTGCGGCCGACCTGGGAACCGCTCGGCACTTCCTTGCCGGCCCTGAGATCGTCGATGATCTCGACGATCCGCTCCGGGGTCAGGTCTTCGTAGTAGAGGTCGTTGATCTGGACCATCGGGGCGTTAGCGCAGGCGCCGAGGCATTCCACCTCGATGACCGAGAACAGGCCGTCGTCGCTGACCTCGCCCAGCTTGGTCACCAGCTTCTTCAGGCAGGCCTGCGTGATGCCGTCCGAGCCGCGCAGCCAGCACGGCGTGGTCCGGCAGACCTGGATGAAGTGCTTTCCGACCGGCTTGAGATTGAACATGGTGTAGAACGTCGCGACCTCGTGGACGCGGATCGGCGCCATCTCTAGCATCTGGGCGACGTACTCGATGGCCTCCGGGGTCAGAAGGTTGCCGTTCTGGCGCTGTGCCAGATCGAGCAGCGGTATCACCGCGCTGGCCTGGCGGCCCTCGGGATAGCGGGCGATGACCTTCTTCGCCTCGGCCATGGTCTCTTCGGTGTAGGCGAAGCCGGCCGCCTCGCTCTCGGGATAGCTGGTCACCCTCATCGGTCGATCTCGCCGAAAACGATGTCCATGGAGCCCAGGATCGCGACGCTGTCCGCGAGCATGTGGCCCTTGCACATGTAATCCATGGCGGAGAGGTGGGCGAAGCCCGGCGCCCGGATCTTGCACTTGTAGGGCCGGTTGGTCCCGTCGGCGACGAGATAGACGCCGAACTCGCCTTTCGGCGCCTCGACCGCGCTATAGGTCTCGCCGGGCGGCACGTGATAGCCCTCGGTATAGAGCTTGAAGTGATGGATCAGGGCCTCCATCGAGCGCTTCATCTCGCCGCGGTGCGGCGGCGTGATCTTGCTGTTGACCACCTGGACCGGCCCCTCGGGCATCTTCTCGGCGCACTGCTTCATGATCTCCACGCTCTGTCGCATCTCTTCCATGCGCACCAGGTAGCGATCGAAGCAGTCGCCGTTCTTGCCGACGGGGATCTGAAAGTCCAGCTCGTCGTAGCTCTCGTAGGGCTGCGACCGGCGCAGGTCCCAGGGCACGCCCGAGCCGCGCAGCATAGGCCCGCTAAGCCCCCAATCGTAGGCTTCCTCGGCCGACATCACCCCGATATCGACGGTCCGTTGGCGAAAGATGCGGTTGTCGCTCAACAGGTTCTCGAAATCGTCGATGATCTTGGGAAAGGTTTCGCAGAACTTCAGGATGTCTTCGAGCAGGCCGGCGGGAAGGTCCTGGTGCACGCCGCCCGGGCGGAAGTACGCGGCGTGCAGCCGCGCCCCCGACGCCCGCTCGTAGAACTCCATCAGCTTTTCCCGCTCCTCGAAGCCCCAGAGGATCGGTGTCATCGCCCCGACGTCGATGGCGAAGGTGGTGATATTGAGAATATGGTTGGCGATCCGCCCGATCTCGCAGTAGAGCATGCGGATGTACTGGGCACGCTTGGGCGGGCGGATGTCGAGCAGCTTCTCGACCGCGAGCGCGAAGGCGTGCTCCTGGTTCATCGGCGCAACGTAGTCGAGCCGGTCGAAGTAGGGTACGGCCTGGAGATAGGTCTTGTGCTCGATCAGTTTCTCGGTGCCGCGGTGCAGCAGGCCGACATGGGGATCGGCACGGTCGATCACCTCGCCGTCCATCTCCAGCACGAGACGGAGCACGCCGTGCGCCGCGGGATGCTGCGGTCCGAAGTTGAGCGTCAGCGGCTTGATCTGTTGGGCCTCTGCCATTAGGCGCCCTCCTCTCCTGCGGACTTCGCCTTCTCGTCGCCCGGCAGCTTGAGCATGCCTTCCCAAGGACTCATGAAGTCGAAGCTGCGGTACTCCTGTACCAGCTTGACCGGCTCGTAGACCACTCGCTTGCTCTCCTCGTCGTAGCGGACCTCGACGTAGCCGGTGAGCGGGAAGTCCTTGCGAAGGGGATGGCCCTCGAAACCGTAGTCGGTCAGGAGCCGCCGCAAGTCCGGATGGTCCGAGAAGAACACGCCGTACATGTCCCAGACCTCGCGCTCGAACCAGAGCGCGCTGCTGTACACCGCGGTCGCCGAGGGAACCTGGCTGTCCTCGTCCGCCGGCACCTTGATCCGAATGCGCAGATTGTGGGTCAGCGACAGGAGATTGTAGACGATCTCGAAGCGCTGTTCCCGGTCGGGAAAATCGACCGCCGTTATGTCGGTCAGCTGCTTGAACTGGCAGTTCTGGTCGTCTCGCAGGAACCGCAGCACCTTGATCAGCGCGTCGGCCTCGGTCCAGACCATGAGCTCGTCGTAGGCGACTTCGCTTCGGGCCGCATCTTCGGGCAGGGCCGCCGTTACGTACTCGCCCAGGTCGATCAGGGCTTGATTCATCGCCGTCGCCTCACTCGCTCTACCGTCGAACGACTCCGGTTATCGCGCGATACCGGCCTGACGGCGAATCTTCCTGTGCAGCTGCAGCACGCCGTAGAGCAGGGCCTCGGCGGTCGGCGGGCAGCCTGGCACGTAGATGTCTACCGGAACGATCCGGTCGCAGCCGCGCACGACCGAGTAGGAATAGTGATAGTAGCCGCCGCCGTTGGCGCAGGAGCCCATGGAGATCACCCAGCGCGGCTCGGGCATCTGGTCGTAGACCTTGCGCAATGCGGGCGCCATCTTGTTGGTCAGGGTACCGGCGACGATCATGACGTCGGACTGCCGGGGCGAGGGCCGGAAGACCATGCCGAAGCGGTCCAGATCGTAGCGGCTGCAGGCCGTGTGCATCATCTCGACGGCGCAGCAGGCCAGGCCGAAAGACATCGGCCACATCGAGCCGGTCTGCGCCCAGGCGGCGAGCTTGTCGAGCTGCGCAACGACGAAGCCCTTGTCCTCGAGCTCGACGGCGACCCGCCGCAGAACGGCGTCCTGCGCAGGACCCGGCGGCAGCGGCGTATCCGCGTCGAACGCTGTAGCCTTTACTCCCATTCCAACGCTCCCTTGCGCCACTCGTAGATGAAGCCCACGGTCAGGATGCCGAGGAAGACGACCATTGACCAGAAACCGAAAAGCCCGACGTCACCGAGCGCCACCGCCCAGGGAAACAGGAAAGCGACCTCGAGATCGAAGATGATGAAGAGGATGGCGACCAGATAGAAGCGGACGTCGAAGCGGCTGCGCGCGTCGTCGAAGGCCTCGAAGCCGCACTCGTAGGCCGAGAGCTTTTCCGAGTCCGGCCGCTGGCGCGCAACGATGAAGGCTGCGGCGACCATGAGGACGGCCATGGCGATGGCGATCGCCAGGAAGATCAGGATCGGCAGGTATTCTCTGAGCAGATCGTCCATCTCGGTCTCCGCTTCGCTTGCCGTCTGAATTGCACTTTCTACGGGCCCCACAACGACCGTGGATCAGGCGGCGGGCGCCCGGCGCCGCCTACCTTCGGAAAGTAAAAGGATTGCCGGTCCGGGTAAAGAAGCAAACGAGGCGCAGAGCCCTGTTCGGGCTGCGTTGCGATCTGTAGCGATGGGAGATTGTGGCGGGAGTGACGGGACTTGAACCCGCGGCCTCTGGCGTGACAGGCCAGCGCTCTAACCAACTGAGCTACACCCCCGAGGCGTCTCAGAGGCGCGTGTGTACTCTAGGGTCAGGGCACTGTCAACCTTCGCAGCATAGGTCTCGGCCGCGCGCCGATAGCGAGGCAGCCGGCGCCTCGCGTCGGCGCTGACTCAAAGATTGCCGCTAATCCATATAGATTATTAACCAAGCACCGCTAGCATCCAACTTGCCAAATATTCCTAGGAGGCGGCGTCGCCATGCAACCTCGCTCCATCGAACCGATTAAGATCCCGCCGGAGCCCAAGCAGACCGCCCTCCAGGAGCGGCGCCTGACCATGCGCCTCATGGCCCTCTGGCAGGATATCCGCCATGGACGCCCCTGCCCGCTCGCCGAGAGCTTCGACCCGGAGAAGGTCCCCGACCTCTGGCCGGACTGCTTCCTGCTGGAGCCGGCCGCGGAGTGGTCAGAATCGCGTTTCACGCACGTCGGAGACCGCCTCGCGGCCCTGTCGAACCTGACCAGGACAGACGTCACCCTCGATCAGGTCCCTGCCTCCACCCTCTTGTCGACCGCTCTGCGCTCGGCCGGCGACGTGCTAAGGGTCAAGCACCCGCTGCTCGACAGCGGTGAGTACCTCGACACTGGAGGCACACGCTACCTCTACCGTGCGATCCTGCTCCCCCTGGAAGCCAAGAACGGCAACATTGGATGCCTTTTGGGCGGCGCCCGACAGAAGGCCATCGAAGGCGTCGGCTGAAAAAAATACCCCGCCGAAACGATGGGGCATCGCGCGGCGGGGTAGCCAATCAGGGGTCTGCCCTCAGATGGGGCCATGAGAGCAAACCCCCGCGTCGGAACACTCACCTCCTAAGTCGGTTGCGTCGTTAACCATTCAATAAGGAAAGGGTTAACGAGCCGTTAACCAATCGCGGGAGGCGGCGACAGCGTTCAGGCGGCCTGGGGCCGGGAATTCGTTCAACGCTGGAAACGGCGGGTGGTGGGCGATGACAGGCTCGAACTGCCGACCCCCTCGGTGTAAACGAGGTGCTCTTCCAACTGAGCTAATCGCCCGTGCGCCGAAGGGCTGAGATGCCTTAGTTTACGGCCTCTTTCAAGCCCTTCCCCGCCTTGAAGCGGGGCTGCCGCGAGGCGGGAATGCGCATCGGCTCGCCCGTCCTGGGATTGCGGCCGTCCGATGCCCTGCGCTCGCTTACGGAAAACGCGCCAAAGCCGACGATTCGGACGTCCTGTCCGTTCTTCAGCGCGTCGGTGATTGCGTCGAACAGCCCGTCCACGGCCCGGGCGCTGTCCGCGCGCGAGAGCCCGGTACGCGCCGCCAAATCGGCGACCAGGTCGTTCCTGTTCACGGCAAGGTCCTTTCCGGTCGCCCTCAATGGGTCAGAAGACCGCCCCGCTCTCCCTCGTTCTGACCCGTGGGCACCGGCTCGACCGGATCGGGATCGCTCCAGTCGATCGCCGTCGGCTTTTCCGTCAGGGCGTGCTGGAGAACCTCATCGACCGAGTCAGTGGCGATGATCTTGAGGCCCCGCTTCACGTTATCCGGAATGTCCGCGAGGTCCTTCTCGTTCTCCTTGGGGATGAGAACCGTCTTGAGCCCGCCGCGCAGAGCCGCCAGGAGCTTCTCCTTGAGCCCGCCGATCGGCAGCACGCGTCCGCGCAGGGTGATCTCGCCGGTCATGGCGACTTCGCGCCGAACCGAGATCCCGGTCAACACCGAGACGATCGAGGTGACCATGGCGACGCCGGCCGAAGGGCCGTCCTTGGGCGTCGCGCCCTCTGGTACGTGGACGTGGATGTCCCGGTTCTCGAAAAAGGTCGGCTTGATCCCAAGATCCGCAGCCCGGCTCTTGATGAAGTACTCGGCCGCCTGGATCGACTCCTTCATCACGTCGCCGAGCTTGCCGGTCGACGTGACTTTGCCCTTGCCGGACACGGTGACCGACTCGATCTGCAGCAGCTCGCCGCCGACCTCGGTCCAGGCCAGGCCGGTCGCGACACCGACCAGGTCCTCGAGCTCGGCCTCGCCGAAGCGATAGCGCCGGACGCCCGCGAACTTCTCCAGGTTACGCCGGGTCAGCTTGACCGTGTCGGTCTTCCCGAGAGCGATCTCCTTGACCGCCTTGCGGACCAGATTGGCCACCTCACGCTCGAGGTTCCGGACGCCGGCCTCGCGCGTGTAGTAGCGGATCAAGTCGCGCAGAGCGTCTTCCGAGATCGACCACTCGGTCTTCTTGATGCCGTGCGCCTTCATCTGCTTGGTGATCAGGTGGCGCTTGGCGATCTCGACCTTTTCGTCCTCGGTGTAGCCCGGCAGCCGAATGACTTCCATGCGGTCGAGCAATGGCTGGGGCATCCTCAGCGTGTTCGCGGTCGTCACGAACATCACGTCGGACAGGTCGTAGTCGACCTCGAGGTAGTGGTCGTTGAAGGCGTTGTTCTGCTCCGGGTCCAAGACCTCGAGCAGGGCCGACGACGGATCGCCGCGCCAGTCGGCGCCCAGCTTGTCGACCTCGTCGAGCAAGAACAGCGGGTTCGACGACTTGGCCTTCTTCATGCCCTGAATGACCTTGCCTGGCATGGAGCCGATATAGGTGCGCCGGTGGCCGCGCACTTCCGCCTCGTCCCGCACGCCGCCCAGGCTCATGCGCACGAAGTTGCGACCGGTGGCCCGCGCGATCGACTTGCCTAGAGAGGTCTTGCCCACGCCGGGCGGGCCGACCAGGCAGAGGATCGGGCCCTTGACCTTCCGCATGCGCTGTTGCACCGCGAGGTACTCCAGGATCCGCTCCTTCACCTTCTCGAGCCCGTAGTGATCGGCGTCGAGCACCTTCTGCGCTTCCTTGATGTCCTTGCGCACCCGGGTCCGCTTCTTCCAGGGGATCGACAGCATCCAGTCGAGGTAGTTGCGCACCACCGTCGCCTCGGCGGACATCGGGCTCATGCTGCGCAGCTTCTTGATCTCGGCGGTAACCTTGTCGCGGGCTTCTTTGCTGAGCTTGGTCTTGTTTATCGTCTCTTCCAGTTCCGACAGCTCGTCGCGCCCGTCCTCGCCCTCGCCGAGCTCTTTCTGGATCGCCTTAAGCTGTTCGTTCAGGTAGTACTCCCGCTGAGTCTTTTCCATCTGGCGCTTGACGCGGTTGCGGATGCGCTTCTCGACCTGAAGTACCCCGATCTCGGCCTCCATGAAGCCGTAGACCTTCTCGAGGCGACCCTCGACGGTCTCGCACTCGAGCAGCTCCTGCTTCTCGGGGATCTTCAGAGAGAGGTGCGAGGCCACGGTGTCGGCCAGCTTGCTGGGGTCGTCGATCTGGTTGATCGACACCAGCACCTCCGGCGGGATCTTCTTGTTCAGCTTGATGTACTGCTCGAACTGCGTAACCACGGTACGGCCGAGCGCATCCAGCTCGCGCAGATCGCCGGCGCTGTCTTCCTGGATCTCGGCGTAGGCCTGGAAGAAGTTAGGGTTATCGGCGTACTTGGCGATCTTGGCCCGCTGGCCGCCCTCAACCAGTACCTTGACGGTGCCGTCCGGCAGCTTGAGCAGCTGCAGCACGGTCCCCACCGTGCCGACGGAATAGATGTCGGCTGGGCTGGGATCGTCCTGGGTGGCGTTCTTCTGGCTGACCAGCAAAATCTGCTTGTCGTCCTTCATCACGTCTTCAAGCGCTCGCACGCTCTTCTCGCGACCGACGAAGAGCGGCACGATCATATGCGGAAAGACCACGATGTCTCTCAGCGGAAGGACCGGAAACAGGTTGCCACGGGGAAGTTCTAGCATGTGTCCTCGAATGGATGGGCGAGTGTTGGAGGCTCGCACTGACTACGCGGCTCGGTGCGAAATGGATGTTTCGCCGCGTTAATCAAGGAGGTTGTAACCGAGGCCGACAAGTTCAAGGTACGGCCCGCGCCTCGCTCAGGCGCTGCTCCCGAGGTCTTCACGGCGGTCGGTGTAGATATAGAGCGGTTGGGCGCGCCCCTCGTCCACGACCTCGCGATTGATGACGATCTCCTCGACCCCTTCGAGCCCCGGCAGGTCGAACATGGGTTCGAGCAGGATGCTTTCCAGGATCGACCGGAGGCCACGGGCGCCGGTCTTTCGGGCGATGGCCTTTTCCGCCACCGCCTTGAGCGCGTCGTTCGTGAACTTGAGAGTCACGTCCTCCATCTCGAACAGCCGCTCGTACTGCTTGACCAGCGCGTTCTTCGGCTGGGTCAGGATCTCGATCAGCGCGTCCTCATCGAGGTCCTGCAGCGTCGCGACCACGGGAAGCCGGCCGACGAATTCCGGGATCAGGCCGAACTTCAGCAGATCCTCGGGCTCCACGTCCTTCAGGATCTCGCCGGTCTGGCGCTCGTCGGGCGCCCGCACGTCGGCGCCGAAGCCGATCGACGACCCCTTGTCCCGCTGGGCGATGATCTTCTCGAGACCGGCGAATGCGCCGCCGCAAATGAACAGGATGTTCGTGGTGTCGACCTGGAGGAACTCCTGCTGCGGATGCTTCCGACCGCCTTGGGGCGGCACCGACGCCACGGTACCCTCCATGATCTTCAGCAGCGCCTGCTGGACCCCCTCGCCGGAGACGTCCCGGGTGATCGAAGGGTTGTCGGACTTGCGGCTGATCTTGTCGACCTCGTCGATGTAGACGATCCCGCGCTGGGCCCGCTCCACGTTGTAGTCGGCCGCCTGGAGCAGCTTCAGGATGATGTTCTCGACGTCCTCGCCGACGTACCCGGCCTCGGTCAGGGTGGTCGCGTCGGCCATGGTAAACGGGACATCCAGGATGCGCGCCAGGGTCTGGGCGAGCAGCGTCTTGCCGCAGCCCGTCGGCCCGATCAGCAGGATGTTCGACTTCGCCAGCTCCACGTCGTTGTTCTTGGAGCCGTGGGCCAGACGCTTGTAATGATTGTGCACGGCAACCGAAAGTACCCGCTTAGCGTGACCTTGGCCGATCACGTAATCGTCGAGCACATTGCAAATATCGCGCGGTGTCGGAACCCCGTCGCGCGACTTAACCAGGGTGGTCTTGTGCTCCTCCCTGATAATATCCATGCACAACTCGACGCACTCATCACAGATGAACACGGTCGGGCCAGCAATCAACTTGCGCACCTCGTGTTGGCTCTTTCCGCAGAAAGAGCAATACAGGGTGTTCTTTGAATCGCCGCCGCTCGACTTCGTCATATCATTTCAACTCGAGCCCAGTTTTCGACGCGGTCATGTTAGAAAACGTGCTCCCGCCACACAATGACAAATATCCGTCCAGCATGGCTGATGCCCCTACGACCCGATACAGGCTAGCCGCGCGCGCTCAAAATTCCCTTAACGGAAGGACCTTGCCCGTTAAGGTAAAAACGAGCTGCGCTTAACCTTTTGATTTTCCGTTCGAATTGCCGTCCTCGTCCGAACCCGCATCGTCCGGCAGCTCGTGGCGCTCGACCACGCTGTCGATCAGGCCGAAATCCCTGGCCTCCTCCGGGGTCATGAACTTGTCGCGCTCCATGGCCTGGTCGACGTCGTCGACCGACTGGCCCGAATGCTTCGCGTAGATCTCGTTCAGCCGGCTGCGGGTCGCCAGGATCTCCTTGGCGTGGATCTCGATGTCCGTCGCCTGGCCCTGGAAGCCGCCTGAAGGCTGATGGATCATGATCTTCGAGTTCGGCAGCGCGAAGCGTTTCCCGGCGGCGCCCGCCATCAACAGCAGGGACCCTGCCGAGGCGGCCTGGCCGATGCACACCGTCGAGACGCCGGGGCGGATGTACTGCATGGTGTCGTACATGGCGAGACCCGCGGTCACCAGTCCTCCGGGGGAGTTGATATAGAAGGCGATGTCCTTCTTCGGGTTCTCCGACTCCAGGAACAGCAACTGGGCGCAGATCAGGCTGGCCACCATGTCGTTGATCGGACCGGTTAGGAAAATGATCCGCTCCTTCAGGAGCCGGGAATAGATATCGTAGGCCCGCTCGCCCCGATTGGTCTGCTCGACCACCATGGGAACCAGGGTATTCATCATCAGATCGCGTGGATCGCTCATGAACCTCGTCGCCTTCGCTTAAGCGCGCCTCTCGGCGCCTGGTGAACGCCCCCTCGCCCGGCGGCTCGCCGGACTATCCCTCCTCCTTCTTCGCCTTCGGCGCGGCCTTCTTCTTCGCCGGCTTCTTCGGCTTCGCTTCCTCACCGCCCTCGATCTCGGCGCTCTTGTTCAGCTCCTCGAGCGTCACGGTCTTGTCCTCGACCTTGGCCAGGGCGGTGATGAAGTCGACGACCTTATCCTCGAAGACAGGCGCCCTCAGGCGCGCGGCGGCCTCCGGGGTATTCTTGAAGAACTCGAACACCTCGCGCTCGCGCCCCGGGTGACGCCGGATCTCTTTCTCCATCTCCCGGTTCATCTCGTCCTGGGTCACGTCGATGCCGTTGACCCGGCCGACCTCGGCCAAAAGCAAGCCGAGACGGACTCGCCGTTCGGCGATGGTTCGATACTCTTCCTTCAGCGCCTCGTCGTCCTTGCCGACGTCGTCGGGATCGAGCCGGCCCTGCGACCGGGCTTCCTCGAACTGGGCCCAGATCGTCTCGAACTCGGCGTCGAGCATGCCCGCGGGAACCTCGAAGTCGTGCCCCTCGGCCAACTTGTCGAGCAGCGCGCGCTTCATGTGACCGCGGCAGAGCTCGTCGTAGTCCTGCTCGATCTGCTGTCGAACCTTGCCGCGCAGGCTCTCCAGGTTCTCCTCACCGAGCGAGGTTGCCAGCGCGTCGTCGATCGGCGCCGGCACCGCCTGCAGGATATCCTTCACCGTAACCGCGAAAATCGCTTCCCGGCCGGCCAGCTGGTCGTTCATGTAGGCGTCCGGGAAGGTGACCTTGACATCGACCTGGGCACCGGTGTCGACGCCGATCAGCTGATCCTCGAAGCCTGCGATGAAACTGTTCGAGCCGAGCTCGAGGTGGTGGTCCTCCGCGGCCATTCCCGGAAAGGCTTCGCCGTCGACCGTCCCCTGGAAATCGATCACGAGGACGTCACCCGACTCCGACTTGCGCGGCTTGTCGAGCGCCTTGGTGTCCTTGCGCGAAGCGGCGATCTGCTCGAGCGCCTGCCCGATCTCGGCGTCCTCCACCGCGATCTTGGGCCGCTCGATGGCGATCTCGGAGAAGTCCATCATCTTGATTTCCGGCAGGACCTCGATAGCCATGGTGTATTCGAGATCCTTGCCTTCGTCGAACGAGACGATTTCGATTTTCGGCTGTACCGCGGGCCGGAGGCCGCGCTCGGAGATGGTCTGGTTCGAGCTGTCGTTGACCGCCCGCTCCACGATCTCGCCCATGACCGACGGTCCGAAACGCTGTTTCAGAACCTGGAGCGGCACCTTTCCCGGCCGGAACCCCGGCAGGCGTGCCTGCTGGCCTACTTCCTGCAGCCTATGCTCGACCTTCTCCGCGATCTCGGCTGCGGTGATGACGACTTTGTACTCGCGCTTCAAGCCGTCCGCTTGCGTTTCCGTAACCTGCATGAAGGATGCGGCCCCTCCGCCCCGTAGCTGTTCGTTGAATAGTGTTGGCACTGCCCGAAGGCCGCGCGCCCAGAGAGCGGCGAGGCTGGTGCGGGCGGAGGGACTCGAACCCCCACGAGTTGCCTCACCAGGACCTAAACCTGACGCGTCTGCCAGTTCCGCCACGCCCGCGCGGGCCCGTCAAGGCGGCGGTGTATAACACGCCGCCCTGGCCCTCACAAGCCGTGCGGCGCACGGTTATAGAGCGGTCAGAAGGGGGTCGTCAGGCTGGGGGGCGAAAGCGAAAAACGAGAACCGCCGAAGTCCAGGGACCGGCGGAATGCGCGGTCAGGCCTTGACGGGGTCGACCGCCTCGCAGAAGTGGTCTTTGAAGGTTTCCAGGTTGAGCGTGCGGCAGGCTGCGAAACGGTTGTGGCGAACCTGGCTCTGCTCGACCAGAACCTCATAGCGCACGTGCGGAATGCCCATGGAGTCGGCTTCGACTTCTACGACCTTGGCGGTTTCCACCACGTTGCCCGGCCCGTGGTGACGATAGATGGCGCCGACCTTGATCTCCGGGCCGGTCTTGTTGGACCGTCCCGACCGGAAGAATTGGCCTACCGTTGCACTGAGCATGGCCTCGATCCCTAACTTTCGGCGTCGTGCCTTGTTACACCTTCAAACAGCTAAAATCTAAGACCTATTAATTAATGCAAAGTTAAGGGATTTTCTTGTAACGCCCTGATATTGTGTCATTTTTTAGCCACTAGACGAACGACTTTCGGCAGCAGTTCCGGCAGGTCCTCGGCGATCAGTCCGGGTCCGAACAGCGTCGCCGCCTCGCCGTGCAGCCAGGCGCCGGCGGAAGCGGCGTCGAAGGCCGGCATGCCCTGGGCCAGCAGCCCGGTGACGAGCCCGGCGAGAACGTCGCCCGAGCCGGCGGTCGCCAGGCTTGACGGCGCGTTGCTGTTTATCCGGGCGCGGCCGTCGGGCGCCGCGATCACCGTGTCCGCGCCCTTGAGCAGCACGACGGCGCCGGATTTCCGCGCAGCCGCCCGGCACCGTGCCAGCTTGTCGCCGGCACACTCCGGGAAGAGACGTCGGAACTCCCCCTCGTGCGGGGTCAGCACACAGTCGTCGCGGAGCTGCGTGAACAGCGCCTCCGGGCTTTCCTGAAAGACCGAGAGGGCGTCGGCGTCGAGCAGGCACCGCTTGTCCGTGCCGAGGGCCGCGAGGACGAAGCGACGGGTCTGGTCGGAGACCCCGCTGCCCGGACCGAGCAGGACCGCGTTGCGTCTTTCGTCTTCCAACAGCGCCTCGAATCCCGAGGGATCGGAAAACGGCGCGGTGATGACGCTGGCCGACGCCAGCGCATAGATCATCCAGGCGTCTCTCGGGCAGGCCAGGGTCACCAAGCCGGCGCCCACCCTGAGTGCGGCCCGCGCGGCGAGCCGCGCCGCCCCGGTCATGGTCGGACCGCCCAATACCAGAGCATGGCCGGCGCTGTACTTATGGTCGCCGGGACGGCGACGGGGGTAGACCGCGCCCCAGCCGTCCGGTCCGTTCTCCCAGGCTTGAACCGGCAGGTGCTGCAAGACCCCTTCCGGGATCCCGATATCGGCAACCACCAGCTCGCCGACCAGCTGGCGCCCGGGCAGAAGCAGGTGCCCGGGCTTCTTTCGAAAGAAAGTAACGGTAAGACGCGCCGCGAGTGCGGTATCCCCCAGGACCTGGCCGCTATCGCCCGAAAGCCCGCTCGGCACGTCGACCGCGACCACGTCAAGGCCCATGGCGCCGACCTGGCGGGCGACGTCGCGCGCCGCGCCGCCCAGGGGCTTGCTCAGGCCCGCGCCGAACAGCGCGTCGACCACCAGTTCACCGGGCTGGGGCGCCGCCTGATCGAGCAGCAGAACGCCGCCCCGCCAGAGCCCGGCGTGGTGCGCCGCGTCGCCCTTGAGCGCGGTGCGGTCGCCGAGCAGGGCGAGGCGCACCGGCCATCCGGCCCGCTCCAGGAGGCGCGCGACGACGAAGCCGTCGCCCCCGTTGTTCCCCGGACCGCAGCACACCAGCGTGGGACGGGGTTTCCATCGGGCCTGAACCGCCTCGGCAACGGCCCGGCCGGCGTTCTCCATCAGCGTCTCGCCGGGCGTCCCGCCCGCGATCGCCGCCTGGTCCGCGCGGCCCATTTCCGCGTTGCTCAAGAGCGCGGCCTCGTCGCGTCGCTGCCGTTCGGCGCCAGGCTCACTCATGGGGCTGTCCTCGTTCGAGTCGCACGGCCCTATCTTAGAGGAAGTTCGCTGCTCTCAGGGTCTCGAGCCGCCCGCGGCGGCGGCCCGCAGGCTCTCGACGCTGGAACGCGCCGCGTCGCGCAGCATGAGCAGGTCGAAATCGGCGAGCACGAGATCATAGCCCGCCGCGAACAGCTGCGCCGCCGGGCGGCCGGGGGTGGGTATCCCGCCAAGCCGCTTCCCCGCGGACTTGGCGGCCCGTTCGGTGGCTTCGATACGCTCGGTTACCGCCGGATGATCCGGCTGCCCCGTGTAGCCGAGGTCGGCGGAGAGGTCATAGGGCCCGACGAACAAGAGGTCGACGCCCGGCACGGCGGCGATCTTCTCGGCCTCGTCAACGGCTCGGCCGGTTTCGATCTGGCAGATGACCAGGGTCTCTTCGTCGACCTTATCGATGTAATCTCCGCGCGCGCCGTAATCGGACGCACGCACGATCGTGGGCGCCATCCCGCGGCGACCCTCGGGCGGGTAACGGCAGGCGGTGACGACCGCCTCTGCTTCGCCGGCCGTGTCGACCGCCGGCACCATGAGGCCGGCCACACCGGTGTCCAGGACCCGCTTGATCGCGACCGGATCGTTCGAAGGCACCCGCAAGAGCGGCGCACAGCGCCCCTGGACAGCACGCATCAGCGCCACAGCGTCCATCAGGCTGCCCGGCCCGTGCTCCAGGTCGATCATCACGCAGTCGTAGCCGGCCTGGGCGACGACCTCGGCGGCAATGGGACTGAAAAGGTGGAGCCAGCAGCCGATGGCGGGTTCGCCGCCGGCGATCCTGGCTTTGAGAGACACTACCGTCCGGTCACTGCGAACGCACCTGGCAGAAGGCGTCGGGACGCGCTTCGCGCAGGCGCTGGCATAGGCGCAGGGCCGCGGCCGAACTGGCGAGCGGGCCGGCCAGAATGCGGTAGAGGGTCTTGCCGCCACCGATGTCGACGGCGGAGAAGTCGGCTTCGGTGGCCGAGAACAGGTCGGGGTGTTCGGTGCGCGTGGACTGCCAGAGCTTCACCGCCTCCGCCTCGCTCGACGCCGAGGCCAGCCAAACCCGATAGGAGCCGTCCTTGGCGTCGTTCATGACGCCTTCGGGACGCAGCGACGCCACCTGACCAGCCGAGCTCAGGCGAGGTGTGGCCGTCTCGATCTTGGGTTTCTCGGGCGTCGTGATCAGCGGTTCCGGAGTCGCGCTGAGCCTCGGGGCCGGGGCTGGGGCTGGAACCGGGGCCTTCTCGGCCGTGACCGCCGGGGCCGCCATCATCGGGGCCTGCTCCGCAATCTGCGCCCGCGCCGCGGCCGCTTTCTCCCGGCTCGGCGGCAAAGGAGGCTTGACGGCGACCGCGACCGTCGCCGGTTCCGCGGTTGCCGGCTGTTCTTTGGGTTCCGCCGCCGCCACGACCGGCTCAGGCGCCGGTTCTTCGGCCAGAGCCTTCGGTAGGGCCTCGGGGTCCCCGGTCGGCTTCGGCGATACCTGGGCATTCTGCAGGTGGCTCACCTGCTTCTTCGCCCGCATGTGCCCTTGATCCGCCGCCCGGAGGTACCAGGTCAGCGCCCGGCCCTGATCCTGGTCGACGATCAGGCCTTCGCGGTAGAGCTGTCCCATGATGAACTGGGCGTCCGCGAGGCCGCCGTCGGCGGCGCGGCGGAACCAGGCGAGCGCTTCCTGCTGATCCGCATCGACCCCGCGCCCCTGGAAGTAGGCCAGGCCGAGATTGTACTGCGACCAGGGGTAATCCTGACGCGCCGCCGCGAACCAAAGGTCCATGGCGCGGTCGACGTTCTGCGGGACCCCCCGTCCCTTCGCATACATCAGGCCGAGATTGTTCTGCGCCGCCGGCAGGTCCTGCTTCGCGGCCGCCTCGTACCAGCGCACCGCCCTACCGAAGTCCTGCTTGATCGGCCCCTCGCCCTGCTCGAAGAGCTTGCCGATGCTGTACTGCGCCGCCGCGTGGCCATCCTCCGCGAGGGGCTGCCAGATGCTTAGAGCTCGTTCGGGCTGGCCGGCGCGGAACGCGCGCAAGCCCTCCTCGAAAGTCTCGGCCCGCAGCCCGGCACTCCAGAACAAGACCGCGCAAGCCAGGAGCGGCAGGCAGCGTCGCATGTTGCTCATCCTCTTCAGCGTTGGGCTCGTCAGCATGTGGGTTGCTCAACCACGGTCCGGGGCAAGATAGCCGTGCTGCGTGAGCACAGCAAGGCGGGTTCACCGGCGATGAACGGGGCCATTAAGTCAACCTCTTCTCGAGCGGATCATTACTTTCTATTAACAATATCCAGGTGACGAGACCTGGTTTCACGTGAAACATTATTGGTGTCGTCATTAATTTTTCGTTAATCTTAATTTTCCGTTTTCAAGTAAACGAGCGGCGGCAAAGCACGCCACCGCGCGGCGCGGAAGGCAATATCTCGCATACAAGAAGGTGCCCTTTCGGGCGTGACCTTGTGTAAATGTATCGGGAGTCTGGGGTGGCTGATGGGATTTGAACCCACGACCTCCTGGACCACAACCAGGCGCTCTAACCAACTGAGCTACAGCCACCATCGCCGCCGGCGCGCAATCGTGTACACGCCGCGCCTCAGCAGCGTCAAGCCGACTCTAGCAGACCGCAGAGCCGGAAGACACGGTCTTGTCCGCGGCGCTCGGCGGGGCGTAGGGTCGGAACGAAGCGACAGAGGACGACGTTGAATGCTGCATCCCGCCAAGGCGATCGGGCGGCTGGCCACCGAATCGGCTTTCGCTGTACTCGCACGCGCGACCGCGTTGGCCGCTGACGGCCACGAGGTCATCAACCTCGGCATCGGCCAGCCCGACTTCGCCACCCCGGAACATATTGTCGAGGCGGCGATCAGGGCTCTCCGGGACGGGCACCACGGCTACACCCCGGCGGTCGGCATCGCACCGCTGAAAGAAGCGGTCGCGGCCGACCTGCACCGCCGGCTGGGCGTCGACCTCGATCCCGGACGGGTGATCATCGTGCCCGGGGGCAAGGTCACCATGTGCTTCGCGGTCCTCATGTTCGGCGAGCCGGGCGCCGAAATCCTCTATCCAGACCCGGGCTTTCCCATCTACCGGTCGCTGATCGACTACAGCGGCGCCAAGGGCGTTCCGATCCCCCTGACAGAGGATCGCGGCTTCGCCCTGACCGCCGAAGACGTGCTGGCCCGCCTGACGCCGGCGAGCCGTCTGCTGATCCTCAACAGTCCCGCCAATCCGACCGGCGGCGTCACGCCACGTGCCGAGATCGACCGGCTCGTGGCCGGCCTCCTCGACTTTCCCAACGTCGCGGTGCTCTCGGACGAGATCTACAGCCAGATGCTCTACGACGGCCGCGAACACGTCAGCCTGCTGCAGTACCCGGCCATCGCCGATCGGGTCATCCTGCTCGACGGCTGGAGCAAGACCTACGCCATGACCGGCTGGCGCCTCGGCTACGGCGTTTGGCCGGAGTCGCTGGTCGAGGGCGCAACCCGGCTCGCCGTCAACAGCTACTCCTGCGTCAACGCCGCCGCGCAATATGCCGGGATCGCGGCGCTTACCGGCCCTCAGGAACCGGTGCGCGCCATGCTCGACGCCTTCGCTGAGCGCCGCAAGGTGGTGGTTGACGAGCTGAACGCCATTCCCGGCCTGTCCTGCGGCATGCCCGGCGGCGCCTTCTACGCCTTTCCCAACATCACGGCCACGGGCCGCAGCGCCAAGGACCTGGAAGTGGCTTTCCTCGAAGAGGCCCACGTCGCGACGATCGCCGGGACGAGTTTCGGCGCCCAGGGTGAAGGCTTCCTGCGGATCTCCTACGCAAATTCGACTGAAAACATCCGTCGGGCCGCCGAGCGGCTGCGCGCCCTCTTAGCTCAATGATCAATTTTTAGGCAGTTTGCCTACCATTTAATCACCCGAGGCACTTCCGCGGTGCCGCCTGCTCTCGCGAACCCGGAGTTTCCGGGGCTCGGCAGGCCGCGCGCGGTCTTGGCACGCTCCCTGCAATGGGCCGCCTGCGCGGGACGCAAAAACCCTGGTTCGTCACCACCACCAAGCGGGAGCGACATGAAAAAGATCGAGGCCATCATCAAGCCGTTCAAGCTCGACGAGGTAAAGGAAGCTTTGCACGAAGTCGGGATCAAAGGCATTACGGTGACCGAAGCCAAGGGTTTCGGGCGCCAGAAGGGTCATACCGAACTCTATCGGGGCGCCGAGTACGTCGTCGACTTTCTGCCCAAGGTGAAAGTCGAGGTCGTGCTCGAAGACAATCTGGTCGAGCCGGCCACGGAGGCCATACAGCAAGCGGCCCACACGGGGCGGATCGGCGACGGAAAAATCTTCGTCAGCACCGTTGACGAGGCGATTCGGATCCGCACCAAGGAGCGCGGCGCCGAAGCCGTCTAGGCGGCGGTCCGAACTCCAACCCGCGGCTCGGCGTCAAACGCCCGGGGCGCCGGCCGGCGGACGGCCGGGCACGGCTCCCACGGGGCAACATCTACTGGAGATACAGGGGAACACCTAAAATGTCCGATGCGAACACCATCCTGAAAATGATCAAGGAAAACGACGTCAAGTACGTCGATTACCGGTTCACCGACCCGCGGGGCAAATGGCAGCACCTCGCCATGCACGCCGGGGCGGTGGACGAGGACGCGCTCAACGAGGGCATCATGTTCGACGGCTCCTCGATCGCCGGCTGGAAGGCGATCAACGAGTCCGACATGCGCCTGCAGCCGGATCTGACCTCCGCGGTGATGGACCCCTTCTCCGCCCAGTCGCAACTGATCCTGTTCTGCGACACCATGGAGCCCGAGACCGGGCAGCCCTACAACCGCTGCCCCCGCTCGACCGCGATCAAGGCCCAGGCCTTCATGCAGGCCTCCGGTGTCGGCGACACCGCGGTCTTCGGTCCCGAGGCCGAGTTCTTCGTCTTCGACGACGTGAAGTTCGCCAACGACATGCACCACTGCTTCTTCAAGTTCATGTCCGAGGAAGGCCCCTACATGTCGGGCGTCGAGATGGAGGAAGGCAACATCGGCCACCGCCCGGCGGTCAAGGGCGGCTACTTCCCGGTGCCGCCGGTCGACTCCGGTGCCGACCTGCGCTCGGAGATGGTCAGCGTCATGGCCGAGATGGGCCTGACCGTGGAGAAGCACCACCACGAGGTGGCGCCCTCGCAGCACGAGCTCGGCATCAAGTTCGACACCCTGGTGCGCTGCGCCGACAACATGCAGATCTACAAGTACGTCGTGCATAACGTCGCCCACTCCTGGGGCAAGTCGGCCACCTTCATGCCGAAGCCGGTCTATGGCGACAACGGCTCGGGTATGCACACCCACCAGTCGATCTGGAAGG
Organism: Kiloniellales bacterium; assembly: GCA_030064845.1. Classification (NCBI taxonomy): domain Bacteria; kingdom Pseudomonadati; phylum Pseudomonadota; class Alphaproteobacteria; order Rhodospirillales; species Kiloniellales bacterium. The sequence continues at coordinate 38,361 of JASJEC010000018.1, read as the reverse complement.
ACGGCAAGCCGACCTTCGCCGGCGACGGCTACGCCGGCCTCTCGGAGACCGCCCTGCACTACATCGGCGGCATCATCAAGCACGCCCGCGCGATCAACGCCTTCGCGAACCCGAGCACGAACAGCTACAAGCGGCTGGTGCCGGGCTTCGAGGCGCCGGTCCTGCTGGCCTACTCCAGCCGCAACCGCTCGGCCTCCTGCCGTATTCCCTACGGCGCGAGTCCCAACGCGAAGCGGGTTGAGGTGCGCTTCCCAGACGCCACCGCCAACCCCTACCTGGCCTTCTCTGCCATGCTCATGGCCGGCCTGGACGGCATCAAGAACCGGATCAACCCGGGCGATCCCATGGACAAGAACCTCTACGACCTGCCGCCCGAGGAGCTGCACGACGTGCCGACCGTCTGTGGCTCGCTGCGCCAGGCCGTCGAGGCGCTCGAAACCGACCACGAGTTCCTGCTCGCCGGCGACGTCTTCAACAAGGACCAGCTCGACGGCTACATGGAGCTCAAGTGGGAAGAGATCTACACCTTCGAGCACGCCCCGCACCCGATCGAGTTCCAGATGTATTACTCGGCTTAAGCCGCCACGCGGTTGCTTTGCCACAGGCCGCCTCCTTCGGGAGGCGGCCTTTTGCTTGGCCTCAGTACAATTCCAAGGTCACCTCCGCGCCGCCCCAGCCGTGCTTGCTGTCGCGGGCGCGCAGGATGACGCGGGTGACGCCCTCGGGGATCTCTACGCCCCTCAGGCTGCGGGTAAAGGGCTGCTCGTCATCGTGGGGGTGATAGAGCACCCGCGTCCCGAGGATGGTTCCATCGGCCGGATTCACCACCTCCCAGCGGTCGGCGTAGTGCTCCCAGCCGGCGTCGGCGTGGCGCACGGTCACGTCGAAACGCCAGGTCCCGGCAGCTTCGGAAACGGCGACGGCGTCGACAACGTCAGCCTGACCGGCCCAGGCGCCGGCCGTCCCCGCGAACAGCAGCAGCGCGATCGCGGGAAGCCTCATGATCCCTCCTCGGGCACGGGCCGGGGCCGGCCCTCGTCGTCGATCGCGACGAAGGTGAAGCGGCCCTCCGTCACCTTGACCCGCTCCTCCTTGGCGCGCCGCATCGCCCAGGCCTCCAGGTAGAAGGTCATGGAGGTGCGCCCGACCCTCTCAAGGTCGGCGTAGACGCAGAGCACATCGCCGACGTAGACCGGGAGGTGAAAGCTCATGGCGTCGACCGCAACCGTTGCCACCCGGCCCCCGGCGCGCTGGACGGCCGTGATGCCGCCGGCGATATCCATCTGGGCCATCACCCAGCCGCCGAAGATGTCGCCGTTGGGATTGGCGTCCGCGGGCATCGCCAGCGTCCGGGTCGCCAGATCGCCCCGCGGTTTGGGGCCTCGATCCTTCATGACAGGGCGGCTCCACCCATATTTTGTGGTGTTCCCTCGGAATCCCACTGTATAAGGCAGACTCGGAGAGGATACATCCTTAACCTGACGGTCGTAACCTGATGTGGTCATGCAGGGAATGAAAGATCTCTTCCAGAAGGCCCAGCCGCGGGGCGAGGACTACTCGGCCAAGGATATCGAGGTCCTCGAGGGCCTCGAGCCGGTGCGCCGTCGCCCGGGCATGTACATCGGCGGCACGGACGAGCGGGCCCTGCACCACCTCGTCGCTGAACTGATCGACAATGCCATGGACGAGGCCGTTGCCGGCTTCGCGACCCGTATCGAGATCGAACTGGCGGCGGGCAACAGGATCACGGTCGCGGACAACGGCCGCGGCATCCCCGTCGACTCCCACCCGAAGTTCGGCAAGAAGTCCGCTCTCGAGGTCATCCTGACGACGCTCCACTCCGGCGCCAAGTTCTCGGACAAGGCCTACTCCACCTCGGGCGGCCTGCACGGCGTCGGGCTCTCCGTGGTCAATGCCCTGACCACCTCGCTCAGCGTCGAGGTCGCGCGCGACCGCAAGGTCTGGCGCCAGGAGTACAAGCGCGGCAAGCCGCAGGGCAAACTCGAGGCGGTCGGCACCGCCCAGAACCGTCGCGGCACGACCATCACCATCGTGCCGGACGCCGAAATCTTCGGCGCCTCGGCCCACTTCCGGCCCGAGCGGCTCTACCGCATGGCCCGCTCGAAAGCCTATCTGTTTCGCGGCGTCGAGATCCGCTGGAAGTGCGACGAGAGCCTGCTGCACAAGGACGGCGACACCCCGGCCAGCGACACGCTGCACTTCCCCAACGGACTGCGCGACTTCCTCGAGGCCAGCCTGGGCAGCCGCAAGACCCTGACCCCGGAACCCTTTTTCGGCCAGGCCGAGTTTCCCGGCGAGGAGGGCCGCATCGAGTGGGCGATCACCTGGCCGATGGACGAGGAGGGCTTCGTCAGCTCCTACTGCAACACGGTGCCGACCGGCGACGGCGGCAGCCACGAGCAAGGCCTCAGGAGCGGCCTACTGCGCAGCATGAAGGCCTACGGCGAGCTGATCGGCAACCGCAAGACCGGCCAGCTGACCGCCGACGACCTGCTGGGCGGCGGCATGACCGTGCTGTCGATCTTCATCCACGACCCACAATTCCAGGGACAGACCAAGGACCGCCTCGCCTCGCCGATCGCCGCGAAGCTGGTCGAATCGACGATCAAGGATCACTTCGACCACTGGCTGAGCGGCCACCCCGAACGCTCCCGCACGCTGCTGGAAAGGGTCGTCGAGCGGGCCGAAGAGCGCCTGCGGCGGCGCCAGGAGAAGGACCTCAAGCGGAAGAACGCGACGCGCAAACTGCGCCTGCCGGGCAAGCTCTCGGACTGCACCTCGTCGCGGGCCGAGGGCACGGAGATCTTCCTGGTCGAGGGCGATTCCGCCGGCGGCTCGGCGAAGCAGGCGCGCAACCGAGAGAGCCAGGCGATCCTGCCGCTGCGCGGCAAGATCCTGAACGTCGCCAGCGCCTCGGAAGACAAGCTGAAGAGCAACCAGGAGATCGCCAACATCGTGCAGGCGCTCGGCTGCGGCACCGGCGGGCAGTTCGACGCCGACAAGCTGCGTTACGAGCGGATCATCATCATGACCGACGCCGACGTCGACGGCGCCCACATTGCCTCCCTGCTGATGACCTTCTTCTATCGCCAGATGCCGGGATTGATCGAGCAGGGCTATCTCTACCTCGCCCAGCCGCCGCTCTACCGCCTGTCCCAGGGCGGCAAGACCGCCTACGCCCGCGACGAGCGTCACAAGGAGGAACTGCTGAGCGAGGTCTTCACGGGACGGGGGCAGGTTGAAGTCAGTCGTTTTAAAGGCTTGGGCGAGATGCCTTCGGGCCAGCTCAAGGAAACGACAATGGATCCGGGCAAACGCACCCTGCTCCGTGTGGCGATCGCCGACCACGAGGACCCCGATCCGCGCGCCGAACAGAAGCGCAGCAGCAAGACCGTCGAGCAGCTTATGGGGCGGCGGCCCGAGCTACGCTTCCAATTCATCCAGGAAAACGCCCGCTTCGTCGAAACCAGCGATCTGGACGTTTAAACCGCCCCGTCGATCCATAACCAAGACTTGCGGTTTGCCCCTCCGTTACCGACATCTGAGAAACCGGGTTTTGGAATCGGGAGAGGGCACCCCATGAGAGCGAAGAGATCGAGCTGCATGATCGCCGGCGCGGCGGCCTTCCTGCTCACCGGCTGCGCCGATATGGCGGTTCTCGACAACAGCTACGTGTCGGACGCCTACAGCCCCTACCTGCTCAGCTACGCTGCCAAGCGCGGCGGCATGATGACCGAAATCGTTGGAAATCCCTTCACCGTGAACAAGGAAGAGGTCGACCGGTCCGTAACGGACACGTTCCGCGACCACCATTTCGGCCCGGAGCTCGACTTCATCGCGACGCCCTCGGATGTGGCGACGGGAGAGGAGCGCGAGGCCTTCCGCGTCGTCGTCCTGTTCAATCCTGCGACCAACGCCAACCCCGCCCGGCTCTGCGAGACCCCGGCCCGCCCCCAGGAGCCCGTTCCGGACCGGGTCGCCGTCCTGGCCGCCTTCTGCTCGACCGATACCCGCGTCACCTCTGCCACCGGGTCGGTGACGGGGGTCTCCTCGCCCGACGATCCGGCCTTCAAGCGGCTGATGAGGCAGCTCGCGCTGGAGCTCTTCCCGCCGCGCAGCCCGTACGACCGGAACGACCGGGACTTCGAGACCTGAGGGCAGCGCCGGCTATTCCGCGACCAGCCATCTCCGGAGCGCCTCGTTCACCGCGTCGGGGCGCTCCATGGGCGACAGGTGGCCGCAGTCATCGATAACGGTCAGCCTGGCGTCGGCGATTCCCGCCGCCATCTCGCGGTGACAGTCGACCGGCGTGAGCTGGTCCTGGCGGCCGCCGATGACGGTCGTGGGACAGCGGATCGCCACGAGAGTCGGAAGGCTGTCGGCGCGCGCCATGATCGCCTTCTGCTGGCGCAGGAAGCCGTCGCGGCCGATCCGCAGGGCCATCTGCTGGACCCGATCGGTCAGCGCCCCGTCCGCCAAGCGGTCCTTGTGGATGAACTGGGGCAGGACGCGTTGGGTCACGCCCTTGAAAGCGCCTCGGCGCGCCAGGTCGATGAGGTCTTTTCGGCGCTGAGTCTGCTCCGCGGTATCGAGTCGCGCCTTGGTGTTCAGCAAAGCCAACCTGTCGATCCGCTCCGGTGCCCGGCGCATGATCTCGAAGGCGACGTAGCCGCCCATGGAAAGCGCCGCGACCGCAAAGCGCCCGGGCATGCTATCCAGCACCGAGGCCGCCATGTCGACGATACTGTCCTGGGTCGAGAAATCGGCGACGCGGCAGTCCGTCAAGGCGCCGAGCGCCGACACCTGGTCGCGCCAGAGGTCTTCGTCGCATAGAAGACCCGGGAGGAACACCAGAGGGAACGTCACGGCTACTCCAGTTGGGCTTTCGCTCTTAACGGGAATATAATTTCATCAAATTGTATAAAAATGAAAGCAAAGCAATAAAAAGTGCTGATGCATATTACATGGTTACGTTTCGACGCCGCGCTCGATTTGCAACCAACCGCGTTGAGACCATGTTGACATTACCTTTCACAAAACTATGATGCGCCGCGAGAAAAGGCGCGACGCGCCGGGCCGCTCGGAAGCAGGCAAGATACTCACTCTTTCAGCATAAAAAGGACTCTATGAGCTTCGACGATCTTGGACTAAGTCCAGAGGTCCTGAAGGCGATTGCGGACGCGGGATACAGCGAGCCAACGCCGATCCAGGAGCAAGCCGTCCCCTACGTCCTGATGGGTCGCGACGTGTTGGGATGCGCCCAGACCGGCACCGGCAAGACGGCGTCGTTCACCCTGCCGATGATCGATATCTTGGCCAGCGGTCGCGCCCGCGCGCGGATGCCGCGGTCCCTGATCATAGAGCCGACCCGGGAACTGGCGGCGCAGGTTTCCGAGAACTTCGAGAAATACGGCAAGTACAACAAGCTCTCCATGGCGTTGCTGATCGGCGGCGAAGCCTTCGGCGACCAGGAGAAGCGGCTCGACCGCGGTGTCGACGTGCTGATCGCGACGCCGGGCCGCCTGCTCGACCTCTTCGAGCGCGGCAAGATCCTGCTGGCCGACGTCAAGATCCTGGTGATCGACGAGGCCGACCGCATGCTCGACATGGGCTTCATTCCCGATGTCGAGCGGATCGTCAGCCTGCTGCCGAGGATCCGCCAGACCCTCTTCTTCTCGGCCACCATGCCGCCCGAGATTCGCCGGCTCGCCGACGCCTTCCTGATGAACCCCAAGGAAGTGGCCGTCGCGCCGCCGGCCTCGCCGGCCGAGACCGTCACCCAGGCGCTGATCCGGGCCAGCAACCTTCCGAAGACCAAGCGCGAGACTCTGCGCGGGTTGCTGGACCAGGAGGACATCAAGAGCGGCCTCATCTTCTGCAACCGCAAGCGTGATGTCGGGATTCTTTACCGCTCGCTGGCGCGCCACGGCTACTCGGCGGCGGAACTGCACGGCGACATGGCTCAGCCGCTCCGCATGGCGACCCTGAAGCGCTTCAAGGACGGCGAGGTCCAACTCCTGGTCTGCTCAGACGTGGCAGCCCGCGGTCTCGACATTCCCGAGGTCTCCCACGTGATCAACTTCGACGTGCCGGTCAACGCCGAGGACTACATCCATCGGATCGGCCGGACCGGCCGGGCCGGCCGCTCCGGCAAGGCCTTCACCCTGGCCGCGCCCGCGGACAGCAAGCTGCTGGCCGCTGTGGTGAAGATGCTCGGCGGACAGATCCAGGAAGTCAGGATCGGGGGCGCGCCCGAAATCGCCGAGGCCGAGGAAGCGGCGCAGCCCGCCGCGCCGGAAAGGAAGCGAGGCAGGCGCTCGCGCGGCCGCAAAGGTTCCGATGCGAGAGAGCACGGCGCCGCTGAGGAAACCGTGAGCGCGGCGCGCGAGGAACCCAAGGCTCCGGCCAAGGCCGGCGGTTCGCCTTTCGGGGACCATACCCCGGCCTTCCTGCTCAGACCGGTAAAGATCGCGGCCGCGAGCGCTTAACAGCGCGGGTCGATCCCATGGGGCCTGTGCCCGCGTTCTAAATCGGCTATCATCCCAGGGTCTCGCGGCGTGTTGGAGCGGTCATGCAGACCATTTTCATCATGATCAAGTGCGACCTCGGCAAGGCCTACGAAGTGGCCGACGCCGCGGTCCAGACCATCGAGCAGGTGTCCGAGGTCTATTCCACCTCCGGCCAGTACGACCTTCTGGTCAAGTGCTACCTCGCCGAGGGCGCCGACATCGGCCACTTCGTGACCGAGAAGATGCAGACCCTGCCCGGCGTGAAGGACACCTTTACCCTGGTGGCCTATAAGGCCTTCACCTGAAGCGGATCGACTCATTCCAGCTTCCAGCTCTCAAAAGGGCTTTCCTCGCTCGCAGCGTCCTTGAAATGACGGCCCTTGAAGACGCTGTCTGCAACCGTCGCGTAACCTGCGTTCGTCCAACGGAAACGGCCGGTTTCTTGACGCAGAAAGTAGAGCGCCTCGATGTAGGATGAGGTGACGCGCAAGTAGACGACGAAGACAGGTTCGGCATCGATTACAAACACCGGCATCGCTTCGAGAATTCTCTGATTGTGCTCGACGAACCTGCGGCGCTCTGAGTCCTCGGCGCTGACATACCAGCCCTCGGCCCACTTCCTTCCATGGGCGGTCATGCCGTCGAAGTACTCTTCCATCCGGCCGGACGCCAAGGCATGAGCCAGGCTCGAGATCGCACCTGTTAAGGGTGCGAAGCGTTCGTTCGCCGGGTCGCCACCGGAGAACAGGAATTCGGTTGCCGATCCGGCATAGCGGTCCGGATCCTGCAGCAGGGTCTTGTGGGTCATGCGCGCGAGCAGTTCGGGCGAACAGTAGGCGGGCGATCGGCTGTTCACCGGGCCCCAGGGCGAGAAGAACCAAGTACGCACGAATTGCGACGCCAGACTCCGGCTCCCTTGAGGCAGGAATCCAAATCTTCCGGTCTCTTCACGGACGAAGCGAAAGCTCGCTGGGAATGATCCATTCTTCTTTCTCAATTCAAAGAAGAACGCGACCAGATCGTCGAATTCGTAGCGGCTCCAGATATCACCCAGTCTCAAATTCTCCAACTGCGTGAAAAACATAGATGCCTGTTTCTCGAACCATTGAGGGTTCGCATCCAGCCGCGTCGCCAGCTGGCCCCTTAGGCGGTCATGGTCCTTGGCCAGCATGGCGCCGAGCGTGTCAGCGAAAGCCCGTTCCGGGCCGGGCTCGACATGAGCTCTGAAGCTTTCCCAGGCAGCGCGCTCGGTCGGATAGGCGTTTTCTTTGACCCTCAGACAGGCGGAGATCTTCAAGTCGTCGCGGCTATCGGCCGGGAAAATCAGCGGCAACGCGACAACCCGCTCAAAGGCGCTGGCGCCGCCCGGCACCCCTAGTGCGAGGGCGACAAAGAGAAGCAAGCGCGCTACGGGCATCGCACACCAGAATGGGGTCGAGGGCGCCTCTAGGATAGGGCCCGATAGGGTTAAGCAGCGGTTAAGCCCTATCCGAGCTACGGGGATCTGGCGGCAAGCATTTGATTGCGCTAGCATCCCGCCCTGATTTTCTCAGGGGGAACAGGGAGACGAAGCCAATGAAAAGAACCCTCTTGGCGCTGCTGGGCGCCGGGCTGCTGGCCGCGCCCGCGGCCGCTGCCGATCCGGTAAAGATCGGCATGATCACCACCCTCTCGGGCGGCGGCAGCGCCCTCGGGATCGATATCCGCGACGGCTTTCAGCTGGCGATCGAGCAGGAAGGCGGCATGCTGGGCGGTCAGGCGGTCGAGCTGATCGTCGAGGACGACGCCCGCAAGCCCGACAAGGCACGCGAGTTGGCCGACCGCATGGTCAAACGGGACAAGGTGCCGATCCTCACCGGTATCGTCTGGTCGAACCTGGCGATTGCCGTCGTGCCCAAGGTGACCAAGGCCGGGGTGTTCTACGTCAGCCCCAACGCGGGCCCGTCGCTGCTCGCCGGCAAGGGCTGCCACGCCAACTACTTCAACGTCGCCTGGCAGAACGACAATCTGCACGAGGCGGTCGGCCAGTACGTCAACGACCAGGGCTTCCAGAGGCTCTACATCCTGGCGCCCAACTACCCGGCCGGTAAGGACGCGCTCAAGGGCTTCAAGCGCTACTACAAGGGCGAGGTGGTCGGCGAGGTCTACACCAAGCTTGGCCAGAAGGACTATGCCGCCGAGATCGCCGCCCTGCGCGCCGCGGATCCCGACGCGGTCTTCTTCTTCCTGCCCGGCGGCATGGGGATTTCCTTCCTCAAGCAGTACAGCCAATCGGGGCTGGCCGGTAAGACGCCGGTCTTCGGCCCGGCCTTCTCCTTCGACCAGACCATCCTCAAGGCGGTCGGAGACGCGGCGCTGGGCGTGATCAATTCCTCGCAGTGGAACAAGGACATCGACAACCCGGCCAACGCCACTTTCGTCAAGGACTTCCAGGCCAAGTACGGCCGCCTGCCCTCGCTCTATGCCAGTCAGGGCTATGACGCGGCCAGACTGATCGGCAGCGCGCTCCGGTCCACCGGCGGCGACGCTACGGATGCCGAGGCCTTTCGCACCGCGCTCGAGGCGGCGAAGTTCGACTCGGTGCGCGGCAAGTTCCGCTTCGGCCCCAACCACCACCCGATCCAGGACATCTACGTTCGTCAAGTGGTTAAGGAAGGCGACGTCCTGACCAACAAGATCGTGACCACGGCCTTCACCGACCACGCAGACGCCTACGCCGGCGACTGCAAGATGTAGCGCTCGCCACGCCGGCGCGGGCCCCGGGGTCCGCGCTAGCACGGCACCCGGCGTCTCGCCCGTGACCGGTCCAGCAATCCGCTTCTCGGGGTTCTACGGCGCCGTCTTCCTCATGCTGGGCGTCTATCTGCCGTTCTGGCCGGTATGGCTGAGCGCGCAGGGCCTAGACGCCGCCCAGGTCGGCCTGCTCGTCGCCGTTACGCTCTGGACCAAGGTGCTGGGCCTGCCAGCAGTCGCCTGGTTGGCCGATTCCTGGGGCCGGACGACCCAGGCCATGGCGGTCTGCGCCGGGCTGAGCATCGCGGCCTTTGCCGGCTTCTTCGCGGCCGAGGGCTTCGCGGCGATCCTCTTCATCCAGGTCCTCGCGGCCCTCTCCTTCCAGGCCCTGATTCCCCTCGGCGAGAGCCACACCCTGCGCGCGGTGCCGAGACTGGGCCTGAACTACGGCCGCGTCCGCCTCTGGGGCTCGCTCTCCTTCATCGCCGGATCTCTCCTGGGCGGATTCCTGGTCTCTCGCGATCTGACCGGCGGCCTGCTCTGGGCGCTGATCGGCGCGCTGTTTCTCGGTCTGCTGGCCGCGCTCGCGCTTCCGCCGCTGGCCGCGCCGCCGAAGGAAACGGCGCCAAGCCCCCGACGCGCGCTGGCGCTGCTTACGGACCCGACCTTCGCATTGCTGCTGGTCTGTGCCGGCCTGCTCCAGGCGAGCCACGCCGTCTACTACGGGTTCTCCGCGATCTCCTGGCAAGCGGCGGATATTTCGGGTCTCGCCATCGGCTGGCTGTGGGCCGTCGGCGTAGTGGCCGAGATCCTCTTGTTCACCGTCGGCGACCGGCTGGTCGGCCGCTACGGGCCGGCCCGGCTGCTCGGAGCGGCCGCGCTCGCTGGGGCCGTCCGCTGGACCGTCCTGGCGGTAACGGCCGATCTCGTCGTGCTGACCGCCGCGCAGTGCCTGCACGGGCTGACCTTCGGCGCCGCCCATCTGGCGACCGTTCATCTGCTGGCCCGCCGGGCCCCCCGCCGGCTCTCGGCGACAGCCCAGGGCCTCTATTCGGCGATATCGGGCGGCGTGATCATGGGCCTGGCGGTTTTCGCCGCGGGGCAGCTCTATGCCGGATTCGAAGCCAAGGCCTATTTCGCCATGGTCCTGCTCAGCCTGGCCGCCTGGCCCCTGAGCCGTGCCTTGCGCAATCGAGGGGAAGAGCCGGACTGAGGGCCCGGCCACTGGGCTATTGGTTGCCGAGCTTGAAGCGGTGGCCGTCGAAGGCCATCACGACGCCGGTCGGGATGATGGCTTCCAGTTGCACCCGCCCGTCGACCAAGTCCCCGGCGCGGTAGCGCTTGCGATCGATGATCACGAAGCTGTTGGAATCGCCCGGCGTATAGACGTGGACGCTGAGGCTGACTTCGGGCACCTGCGAGCGGATTGCGTGGGGCAGCTTCCACAGCGGGGGAACGTCGCCGTAAGACACCGCCGCCGGCTCGGATTGCCCCGGCAGCTCAGGTTCGACCAGGGGAAGGGTTTCCTGCTCGACCGGCTCGACTGGCTCGGCCGGCAGCGCTTTTACCGGGTCCACCGAGGCCAGCTTGATGGTTTTCTCCTCGACCGCCGGTTCCTGGGCATAGACATAGTCCCGGACCCAATCCATCAGCGCCTGTTGGCCGAAGTCGGTTGCATTCAGCTCCCGGTGAACGCGAGTCAGGTCCTTGGGCGCCCGGACCGGCGGCGCCTTTTTCGGCACCGGCTTGGGTTTCGGCCGGTCTTCGAGCCAGGTCGGCTGCCGGGACTCGGGCAGAGCCGCCTGTTGCCCCGTTCCCTCGACCGACGCTTGGACATCGAGCTCGATCTCGGCCGACTCGCGCGCCCGGCCGATGCCCTCGAGCCGGGGATCGCGCGTCCGGGGAACCGAAACGGTCGCGCGGGTTCCGTTCGTCTCGACCCGGCTCTCTAGGTTCAGGCCGGCCCGTCCAGGCGAGGATTGCGGCGCCGGCCAGACAGCCAGAGCGACGATCAGCGCGTTCAGGACCAGGGCCGCAGTGACGATCCAGGGCCAGTTTCTCCGGCGCGGCCGGACAACCCTTTCGTGCCGGGTCATCAGCTGGGGCACGCCGTCCTTCGCCCGCGCTTCCTCCGACCGACGCAATGCCTTGAGAATCGAGGACATGGCCCGCGATCCTAGGAAGCCGAGTCCGGTTCGCCCTGGACGCGGGTCTCCGGCACGAAGTTGTCCAGGTGGATGATGGTCTGCGGTCCGACAATGCCGTCAGGCTCAAGCCCCCGGCTTTTCTGAAAGTGCATGACTCGGGCCCGCAACTCGGCATCGAAACGCGTCCGCACGACCTCTACCTTGGGCATGCCGTCGACCCGGGAAAGGCGATTATAGAGCCAGGCGACGTCGCGACCTTCCAGACCGCTGCTCAAGACCCGCCGATACCATTCGGGCGCTCGCCACAGCACAAGGTATTGGCCGGTCCAAAGAGGCTCGAGGGCGGCACGGGAGGTCGCCACACGCTGGTCGCCGAACTGCAAGACGATGCGCCCCTCACCGCTCGCGACAAGCAGGGCGTGGGCCTGGTTGCGCTCCGAGTCCTGCAGGGTGATGACCGCGGGACGATCGAGCCCGACCAAAACGTTCCAGCTATCCCGGCCCTTGTAGCACTGGACCCCGTTGCTGCTCCATGCCGCACAGGGCACCGAGCGATCGACCGTGGCGTAATCAAGGCCCCAGAGTTGGAACAGGCCCGCCATGGCGGTTTCCGGATCGTTGGCGAAGCTCAGCGGGTCGAAAACCTGGTAGAGCGAAACCTCGCCGTCGTCGGCGGCGGGGCTGGTCGAGGGACCGATACGCGGACCCGCCGCCTCGTCCACGGGTTCGGCTAACGGCGGAACGGCAGCCGGCATCAAGGTCACTTCAGGGCGTGGCGCGTCCGGCGGCAGCTTCACCATTGAGAAGATCGGCGCCGGCTCGTCCTCTTCATGGGGAGCGGAGAGACCCGCCAGCAGGCCGCCGACTGGATCCCAACGGACGTAACCGAGGCCGAGCGGCACCGAGACGATCAGCGCCGCCAGGGCGGCAGCGGCCGCCGCCCAGGGAACCGCCCGACGCCAGCGCGGACCGCGTCCGAACACCTCGTTCGCCGCCTCCCGCACGGTCGTGCCGTCCACGACCCATCGGTTCTTGGCGTAGCAGGCGATCAGGCAGCGGTCGCAGAGGCTGTTGATCAGCCGGGGAATCCCCCCCGAGCGACGGTAGATCGCTTCGCGCGCCCAATTAGAGAAGAGGGTCGGCGGCAGGCCACCGACAGACAGGCGGTGGTCGATGTAAGCCTTGACGTCGGCCCGGCTCAGCGGCTCCAGGTGGTAGCGTGCGGTGACCCGCTGGGCCAGCTGGCGCATTTCGAAGCGCCCGAGCAGCTCGTTCAGCTCCGGCTGGCCGATCAGGATCATCTGGAGAAGCTTCTTCTTGGAGGTCTCCAGGTTGGTCAGGAGACGCACCTGCTCCAGCACCTGGGGACCGAGGTTCTGCGCCTCGTCGATGATGACGACCACATGACGGCCCCTGGCGTGGATGTCGAGCAGATGGTGGTTCAGGCGGTCGATGAGGACCTTGAGGCTGGTGGTTTCGCGCGGGTAGTCGATGCCGAGCTCGTCGCAGATCGAGGCGACGAACTCCAACTCGTTGAGCTTCGGATTGAGCACCAGAGCCACGTCGGCGGCATTGGGCAGCTGTTCCAGCAAGCAGCGGCAGACCGACGTCTTGCCGGTGCCGACCTCGCCGGTCAGCATGACGAAGCCGCCATTCTCCCGAATGCCATAGAGCAGGTGGGCCAGGGCCTCCTGGTGGCCCTTGCTCATGTAGAGATAGCGCGGATCCGGCGTTATGGAGAACGGGTTCTCCTTTATGCCGAAAAACTCCTCATACATCGGCTTGGCTACCCAAATCGCGGCCCGGCCGCGCTTGCGCGGCACAGAGCCCTCCTCGAGGATCTTCGCCCTTTGAGATTAACTTTCCTTGGAGATTGTGGCGCTTTTTTGTGGCAATCGATATGCCGGCCGAGGATGCAAAACACCATCTCCGCCTCCTCCCGGCTGGTTCAGGCCGGCCCCTTGCCGGCCGATGAGGACCGCCCCAAAGAGCGGCCCAAGGTCCAAAACGGACGCCAGCCTCGCGCCTATGAATTAACCAACTTTCCAGCCCGGGATCAACTGGCAGCGTCATCGTCCACAATTGGAACGATTTTTTCCTCCAGGGGCTCGAGCGACTTGAGCCGCTTCCGAAGTTCCTCGGTAACCTCCCGCGCTTCCACCTGGTTACGCACGACCCGCGGCGTGATCAGCACCAGGAGTTCCCGCCGCCCCGAAACGTTGTCGGTCGTCTTGAACAGGTTGCCGAGCAGGGGAATGTCCGAGAGGACCGGAATACCGCTCACCCGTTCCTGATCGTCATCCTGGATCAGGCCGCCCAGGGCGATGGTCTCACCGCTCTGGACAGCCACGGTGCTCTCGATCTTGCGCTGCTGCACGGTCGGGGAATCAATGTCCGACGTCGTGGTCTCGGTGACGGTACTGACCTCCTGGCTGACGTCGAGCAGAACCAGGCCGCCCGGGTTGACCCGCGGGGTGACTTCGAGAATCACGCCGGTATCGCGCAGCTGAATGGAGTTCACCACTGGCGCGTTGGCATCGGTGGTGGAGACCGCCGACTGGGTCGCGATCGGCACCTCGTCGCCGACCTGGAGCCGCGCCGTCTGGTTATCGAGAACCATCAGCATGGGCGAAGAGATGATCTTCACGTCGGTGATCTCGGTCAGGGCGCTCAGGACCGCGCGGAAGTTGGAAGACGCATAGAGTGCGTTGAAGCCTGGCAGGACAGACGAGATCGCGCCGGTCGAGATGGTGGTCAGCGAGAGCTCCAGGTTGCCGGCGTCGATGGCCCATTGAATCCCGTACTTGAGGGAGTCGTTGAGCAGGACCTCGGCGATCGTTGCCTCGATGAGCACCTGCAGCGGCACGACGTCGAGCTTTCTGAGCGTCGCCTCGATCATGCGGTACTCGCCCGCGGTGGCGAGAACCAGCAGGGTGTTGATGGCCTCGTCCGCGATGATCCGAATATCGCCGGTCTCCTGCACCAGCCCGCCGATCTCTTGGGGCACGCTCGCGGCCGCGACGGAGACCTGCGGGACCGGCTGGCCTTCAGCACCGAGTTCCACCGGGGTCAAGCTCGGCGCCACGTCGGCCACCGGTGCCGGCGACGTGCCGTCCGCGAAGCGGACCTCGAAGATCTGGCTGAGAATCTCGGCCAGTTCGCTGGCGCGGGCGTTCTTCACCGGATAGACGAAGATCCGCCGACCGGCCCCCTCGATACCCCGGTCGAGACGCTTGATCCAGATCTCCGCGCGGTCCAGGTAGCGGGCCTGCGGAGAGATCGCTAGAACGGCATTGAGGCGCTCGATCGGCACGAACTGCACCAGGCCTGCCAGGGGGCTCGCCCCGTCCTGCAGGAACACCGCGGACAGGTCCGTGACCAGGCTGTTCACGTCGGCGACGTCGACCGGGAAAAGCGCGAAGGACATACCGCTCATCCAGTCCACATCGAAGATGTCGACCAGGTCCATGAGCGCCCGGGTCTCGTTGCCGCTGCCGGTGAAGACCAGCAGGTTCCTGGCGTTGTCCGCCCGCAGCGTGCCCGGATTCACGAAGGGTTCCAGCACCTCCACCATGGAGTTCGCCGAGGCGTAGTTCAGGGGAATGATGTTAATCCCGTAACCGCGGGCCATCTCGGAGTCCGAGGGCGCGACGGCCGGGGTCACCAGTCCCTTCGATGCCAGTTCCTTGGGCACGACCATGTAGGTCCCGTTGACCAGGGTCATGGCCACGCCGTTGAGCGAAAGAATGTTCTCGAGCGCCGGCAGAACGTTCGACCGATCCAGCGGCTGGCTGGTCCGCACAGTGATCGTGCCCTGGATCGAGGGATCGATCACGTAATTGAGATTGAGCGTGTCGCCCAGCACGATATCGATCACGTCGCGGATCTCGGCGTTGGCGAAGTTCAGCGTGATCTTACCGTTCAATCCGATGCCGGCATCGAGCTGTTCGACGTCGGTGTCCCGGGCCAGTTCTCCCGTCCCGCGATAGAACTCCGGTCCGTACAGGCCTGCCGGGCTGGCTTGGACCGGTTGGCCGATCATCGAAGGCTCGCGCAACGCGCCGCGCTCTGTGAGCGACCTGGCGGTGGCGGCCGCGATCACCGCTTGGGACTCCCGCGGCCGGTCCTTGTTGGTCGGCTTGACCCCGGTCTCGCAGGCCGCCAATACGGCGCCGGCCACCAGGCAGGCAGCGATCCACCTGGCTCGGCCCCCGTTCCCTGTCCTAAACCGGATACGCAATACTTCTTCCTTCTCATTCGCGGCACGGGTTGGCCGACGCCGTACCGCTCGGGCCCCATGGTTAAGGATAGCCGTTAGATATTGGTTAAAGTTACCCCAAACGTTGTTGCTCTCATGTGACTGATTCAGCGACATTTTTTTCTTTGTTTCCAGATGCCGAGTCGAATTTTGCACGCCCCGGCCCCGAACCCCCATTCTCAGTCCTCTGCCCCCTCTTCCTGATCGGCACCAGTGATCCTCTTGCGGCGGCTATTCTCGTTCTGACCGCTCTGCGAAGGTTGGGCCGTCCGGCGACGTCTTTGCTGCTGCTGCGGCGGCGGGGCAACGTCATACGACAGTTCCAGACGCTCCTCCGCGCCGGCGCGCGTGAATACGATCGTGTCAGGCTCGATGGCCGACAGCATCCAGCCCTGGTAGTCCTGTCCTTCGCGCAGCCTTAGGGTGTCACCCCCTCCCTCCGGTATGACCAGAGCGAAGCGCTCGTCCGAAGCGATCGTGATGCCGAGGAGGGCGAGCCCGAGATTCCCGCTCACCACGGCGGGCGCCGCCTCGGCGACGGCGACCGGCCTCCGCGATTGAGAGAACAGCGGCCGCTGCAGGATCGCGTCGAACTGGCGCATCGGCGGCATCCGGTAGACCGGGTCGGCGATCTCCTGGGGCAGGGTCACCAAGTCCGTCCCGACAGCTTCGCCCGAGAAGTCGCGCCTGACCGTGCTCTGCAGCTGCTGATACAGCATCCACGCGATGCCGAGACCGACGACGACCAGGGCCATCGGCATGAGCGCGCTCTGGCCTCCGCGACCGATCATGACCCCTCCCGCTGGACCCTGCGGCCCTGCAAAACTGCCGGATCTTCAGACCGAAAACATGCAAATGGCCGGTCAGGTTGGCCCGAAACCCGGCATTTTCCCTGCCATTTCATCGCCTTCACGCAACGCAAAAGCGGGGAACACCAGGAACGTTAACCCTATACCGAAGGTGTTTCCAGTCTCTAAAGACTGAACGGGTAGGCCGGAGCGGCTGGGGTTCTCCTGGAATGCGGCCCGGGGCCGCCGGTCTATTCGGTCTCGCGGGTTACGATTCTCGCCGAGATGTTGAAGCGTTCGCGCCCGACGCGCGGGTCCGCCGTGACCGGCGAACTGAAGCTGACTTCCGAGAGCAGCTCGGACTCCTCGAGCAGGCTGATCAGGGACGACGGGTTGCTCGAGTAGCCGGAGATGGTCAGCCGCCCGCCGCGCCGGCCGAACTGAAGCAGCCAGGTGTCATCCGGCAGGACCTGGGTAACTTCGTTCAGGACTTCGGTTATCGTCACCAGGCCCCGCTTCTGATTGAGCACGAAGCGGCTTCGCTCACCCAGATCGGCGACCTGCTTGGTGAGGTTGCTGGTTTCCTGCGCCTCGCTGCGCATGGTTGCCAGCCGCGCCTCCTGGTTCTGCAGGAAGGCCCGCTTGTCTTCGAGCGGTAGATAGATCGCCAGTCCCAATGCAAAGACCGTGGCAACCAGAAGGATGTTGGTCAGGCGCCGGGTACGCGGCTGGCTACGGTCGCCGCTGGAGGAGGCCAGCAGGTTGAAGCCGGAGTCCTCTTCGGGACTCTCGATCAGGGCGAGACGATCGGCGTGCAACCCCCAGTCGGCGAGCCGGCCGAGCGCCTCGTCCGCCACCTGGCGCGAGGCGACCAGGAGATCGACGCTGATGCGCTTTTGCTGCTTGTTGTGTCCGGCCACCCGGAAATCGAAGTAGACGTCGCCGGCATCGAAAGGCGTATGCCGGTCCATTTCGAAGGTAAGGACCTCGCGCAGATTCTCCAGCGCCGGCGACGGCAACTCGACCGTCCGCCGGAGCGCGTTCCGGCGCGGCAGGCGGAGCACCACCGAGGCCTTGCGCAGCTTGGAGGCGGCGACGATCTCCTGCGCGGTGTCGCGCTGCACGTCGGGATTGCCCTCGGCCAGGTCCAGGTTGCCGAGCCATTGCACTGACTTGCCCTTGACCTGCTCGAACACGACCTTTGTTC
Organism: Kiloniellales bacterium; assembly: GCA_030064845.1. NCBI lineage: Bacteria > Pseudomonadati > Pseudomonadota > Alphaproteobacteria > Rhodospirillales > Kiloniellales bacterium. The sequence continues at coordinate 20,698 of JASJEC010000018.1, read as the reverse complement.
CTTCGATCGAGACCCAAAGTCGCTGCCCGCCCCGCTCCAGCAGGCTGCGAAGGCGCGCCGGCACGCAGGCGGACAGCTCGCCGAACCACCAGGCCAGGAAGCGCGCAAGCGGTTCCCGCAGCCTATCCAAAACCTCGCGCAAGTTTTCCTGTCCTCTCCAGTTCCTTGGGTTGCCGGGTTCAGAAGACGGCGTTGAGGCTCAGCCGGGGGGCCACGATCAACTCCGGCCACTCCCGATCGTCGTCCTCGGGGAACGCGATCCGGACCGCGATCAGTTCCGGCGGCAGATCCACGTCCTGCCATTCTTCCCGCCAATCCGGTTCGAACGAGCGCTCGGGGTCGCCGAAGTAGCCGAACTCCAAGCCGGCGACGTCGGCAAGCAGGACCCGTTCCTCGGGTTCGATCCCGCTCTCTTCTAGATCCGTGCGTTCGACGCTCCAGCGCAGGATAAGGTCGTCCCGACCCTGATCCGAAACGGTCAGAAGCTCGAAACGGTAAAAGCCGCCGGGGCCGAACTGCGATGCGGCCGGGGCGCTGAACTGAAGCCTTTCGCCATCACCGTAGAAGCTCGTGGTCTGGTCAGCCAAGGCGAAGGACACCGCCCGCTCGAGCTGCCGGCGCAGGACGTTCTGGACCGCCTCGACCTGCGACTGATTGTCGGCCCTCTGCATGCCGACCTCCCAGGCCCGGGCGCCGAACCTTAGCCCGCCGAACAAGGCCACCGAGATCAGGCCAAGCAAGGTCATGGCGACCAGAAGCTCTGCGAGCGTGAAGCCGGCCGCGGCGGGTTTCCGGAGGCGCGAGGCGGGCGTCATAGAGGTTCCTGGTTCAGTCTGCGAGTCTTCAGCGCGACCCTGGCCTCGTCCGGCCGCTCGATCTCGATCACCACGTCGTAGAGCGCCAGCCCTAGGTCGGCGGCCGGTCCCAGGGCGGGGTCGTCGCCGTCCTCGACGCGGCTGATGGTCAGCCGCCAGGCGGCGCCGTCGGCCAGGCGCCCGTCGCTCTCACCGGCCGCGAGCGGGATGGAGCGCCCGACCTCGGCGAGCTTGGAGCGGGCCTGCAGCACCGCCGTTACGTGGGTCTGTGACTTGCGCAGCCCGGTCAGACCGGTGGAGAAGGCCTGCATCACGGCGGCCAGCGACAGCGCCAGAATGGTGAAGGCGACCAGAACCTCGATCAGCGTGAAGCCGCGGCGTCTCGATTGCGGCGTCCGGCCGTACACGGCAAGCGCTCCCTACCAGCTCGTGATATCTGCGTCCTCGCCGTCGCCCCCTTCTTGGCCGTCCTTGCCGAGGGAGAAGAGGTCGAACTCTCCGTGGTTCCCAGGGTAGCGGTAGACATAGGGGCGCCCCCACGGGTCCTGGATCGCCTCGTTCTTGGTGACATAGGGGCCGTTCCAGCGGTCGGCGTTCGACGGCTGCTCGATCAGCGCCGTGAGACCGAAGGTTTCGTCGGGATAGTCTCCGACCTGGAGCCGGTAGAGATCGAGCGCCGTGGCGAGGCGTTCGATCTGCAGCTTGGCCGTATCGGTCTTGGCGCCACCGAGGTAGTTGAGCACCCGAGGCGCCGCCAGGGTGGCGATCAGTCCGAGGATGACCAGCACGACGAGGAGCTCGACCAGGGTGAAACCGCGCTGGGCGGCGCGCCGTTTCGATTTCTTGCGCGGGCCGGCCCCCAGCGCGACGGACCTATGCACGATGAACACCGAAAGCCCTCCTCGTCAGAACGGTAGATCGTAGGAACTGAGAATCGCGGCGAGGATCGAGCCGATGATCAGCGCGATGACTACGCCGAGAACGATGGTCACGACAGGCACGAGCAGGGCCAGAAGCCGGCTCATGGTGCGCTTGACCTCGTCGTCGTAGATGTCGGCGACCCGCAGGAGCATCGCCTCCAGCTGTCCGCTTTCCTCGCCGACCTGGATCAGCTGCACGGCCATGATCGGAAAGATCCCCGTCTCGGCAAGGGGCTGCGCCAGGCCCTCGCCCTTGGCCAGCCGGTTGCGGAGATCCAGCAGGCTGGTCGAGACGGCCCGGTTGCCCAGGGTCCCGATTGTCATCGACAGGGCATTCAGCACGTTGACCTGGTTGGTCAGCAGCGTGCCGAAGGTCCGGGTCATGCGCGCGACCTCGATCTTCAGCAGCAACTCGCCGAGCAGCGGCAGCCGAAGCAGGAAGGCGTCCCAGCGGAGCCGGCCTTCGAGCGTGGCGTTGTGCCGCCTGATGGCGAAGAACGCCAGCACCAGAACGGCCAGCAGCACCCACCAGAAGTCCTGCATGAAATCGGAGATCGCGATGATGATCTGGGTCGAGATCGGCAGGGCCGCCCCGGCTTCGTCGAACAGGGGCCGGAACTCCGGCACGACCTTGGTCATCAGGACGATCAGCGAAACCACCGCGAGGCCCACCACCAGCGCCGGATACTGCAGCGCCGAGCGCACGCTCTCGCGCAGCGACTGCGCCCGCTCTAGCGTCTCGGCCAGGCGCTCCAGAACCGTTTCGAGCGAGCCGCCGGCCTCGCCGGCCTTGATCATGCCGATATAGAAACCGGGAAAGACGTCCCCCTCGGCCTCGAGGGCATCGCCGAAACTGGCGCCGCCGCGCACCTTCTCCGCGACCCGGTCGACCAGGTCCCGTACCGGGCCGGGGCGCGACAGGCCGCTCAAGGTCGAGAGCACTCGGTCGAGGGGAAGCCCCGCGCGCAGCAGGATCGCCATCTCGCGCGTCAGCATGGCGACGTCGCGGGACGCGACCCTGGCGCCCCGGCGCATGACGACCCGGCGCGCGCCGCCGCCGCCGCGCCGCCGCTCCTCGGCCCGGATCGGGATGTTCCCCTGGCCGCGAAGCCGCTCGATCACGGCCGACTGATCGACCGCCTCCAGTTCGCCTTCTATGACCTCGCCCGCCGGGGTCACTGCCTTGTAGGCAAACCAGGGCATGTCAGACGTCTCTTGTCACGCGAAACACTTCCTCGACCGTGGTCTGGCCGTCGAGCGCCTTCATGAGGCCGTCATCGTACATCGAGATCATGCCCGCCTCCATGGCGGCCCGCTGGACCTCTTTCGCCTCGGCCCGGCTCAGAATGAGGCGGCGCACCTCGTCGTTCAACACCAGGGTTTCCACCAGGCCGGTCCGCCCGCGATACCCGGACCCGCGGCACTCCTCGCAGCCCGTCGGCTGCCACAGCGCGATCTCGTCGTCCTTGGCGAAACGCGCCAGGCCGAGCTGCTGGGCAAGTTCGGGAAGCACGGGTTCCTTCCGGCGGCAAGCCGGACACAAGGTGCGCACCAGCCGCTGGGCGGCGACCCCGCTCAAGGTCGAGGTCAGGAGATAGTCCTCGACCCCCATATCGAGCAGACGGCTGATCGTCCCCACGGCATCGTTGGTGTGGAGGGTCGACAGGACGAGGTGGCCGGTCAGGGCCGCCTGGACCGCGATCTCGGCGGTCTCCACGTCCCGGATCTCGCCGATCATGATCACGTCGGGATCCTGGCGCAGGATCGACCGCAGGATGTTGGCGAAGGTCAGTCCGATTCCCGGCTGGACCTGTATCTGGTTGACCCCTTCCAGCTGGTACTCGATCGGATCCTCGACCGTAACCAGCTTGCGCTCCGGGCTGTTGAGCCGCAGCAGGGAGGCATAGAGGGTCGTGGTCTTGCCGCTGCCGGTCGGCCCGGTCACCAGGAAGATACCGTGCGGCCGCGATAGAACTTCCAGGTAGGTCTCGAGGTTCTTGCCGGCCACGCCGAGCGCGCCGAAATCCAGCTTCACGCCCTGGCGGTCGAGCACGCGCAGCACGACCCCCTCGCCGTGCATGGTCGGCACGGTCGAGACACGCAGGTCGATCGGCGTGCCCCGGATCGCCAGCTTGATGCGGCCGTCCTGGGGCAGGCGGCGCTCGGCGATGTTGAGGCGCGCCATGATCTTGATGCGCGAAACCAGAGCGGCGCGGAAGCGGTTCGGCGGCGGATCGACCTCCTGGAGCACACCGTCCACGCGGTACCGAACCCGGGTCCGGTTCTCGAAGGCCTCGATGTGAATGTCCGACGCCCGCGCCTCGACCGCCCGGTCGATCAGATGGTTGACCATGCGGATCACCGGGGCCTCGCTGGCCAGGTCCTTCAGGCGTTCGACGTCGAGGTCCATGGCGTCGTCGGCCTCGCCGGTCTCCTCGACCATGCCGCCGATGGCGGACGAACCCTGGCCGTAGAGCCGCTCGACCGCGGCCTCGATCTCCGACGGCTCGGCGACACAGGGCAGCAGCTCGCAGCCCGAGGTCAGCCGCAGTGCATCCTGGGCGTAGGAATCCAGCGGGTTGGCCATAGCCAGCACCAGCCCCTCGGCCCCGAGCGACATCGGCAGGACGCGCGATTCGCGCAGGAAGCGCGGGCTCAGTTTTTCTTCGAGCACCGGAATCTCGGGAAAGTCGCCCGCGCCCACGAAGGGCAATCCGAGGTGTTCCGCCAAGGACTCTGCGAGGTCGCGTTCCGAGATCAGGCCGAGCTTCGGCAAGAGTACGTGGAGCGGGTCCCCGCCCTCGACCGAAAGCCGCCGCGCCCGGGCCACGGCCGCCGGGTCGAGCACCCCGCGCTCGACCAGGAAGGAACCGAAGGTCTCCTCGAAGCTCTCCAGGTTCTCTGCGGGCGCGGCCATCAGATCACTCCGCGATCGATCTGGTCCTGCTCCATCGCTTCGAACAGAGCCTGGAAGTTGCCTTCGCCGAAACCCTGGTCCCCCTTGCGCTGAATGATCTCGAAGAAGATCGGCCCAATCACCGTCTTGGTGAAGATCTGCAGCAGCGTACCGCCGCCGGGCGCGCCGTCGATCAGGATCGAGTTGCGCCGCATGCGCTCCAGGTCCTCACCGTGGTCTGGCAGGCGGCCCGCAACGCCTTCGTAGTAGCTGGCGGGCGGCGGCGGCATGAAGGTGATGCCCCGCTCCGCGAGGGACTCGACGGCGCCGAAGATATCGTCGGTCCCCAGGGCGATGTGCTGGATCCCCTCGCCCTTGTAGGCCGCCAGATACTCCTCGATCTGGGACTTGTCGTCGGCCGACTCGTTGATCGGAATGCGGATCTTGCCGCACGGGCTCGTCATCGCCCGGCTCTTCAGGCCGGTCAGCTTGCCCTCGATATCGAAGAAGCGGATTTCCCGGAAGTTGAACAGGCGCTCATAGAACTCTGCCCAGAGGTCCATGCGGCCACGATAGACGTTGTGCGTTAGGTGGTCGACATAGGTCAGGCTGGCCGGCGGCGCCGACGCGGTCTCAAGGGGAACGAAGTCCACGTCATAGATGCTGCGGTCGCCGTAGCGGTCGACGAGGTATATCAGGCTGTCGCCGATGCCCTTGATCGCGGGAATGTTCAATTCCATCGGGCCGACCTGTGCGGCATGGGGTTTGGCGCCGAGTGCGATCGCGCGGTCGTAGGCGCTCTTGGCGTCAGCGACCCTGATGGCGATAGCGCAGACGCAGGGGCCGTGCACCCTGGCGAAGGACTGCGCGAAGCTCGCCGGTTCGGCGTTCACGATGAAGTTGACGTCGCCCTGGCGATAAAGCGTCACGTCCTTCGAGCGGTGCCGGGCCGAGGCGACGAAGCCCAACTGTTCGAACAGCCCGCCGAGCGCGGCGGGATCCTCGGCGGCATACTCGATAAACTCGAAGCCGTCGGTGCCCATCGGATTTTCCCAGTTCCCCTGCCCCCCTTTCCGCGCCCCCGTGTTCGCGCTGGCCATGGTCGAACCTCTCTGACTGAACCCACTCGCGCCCAATCATGCGCGCTGACAGGCGAAACTATCCTTAATGTGTTACTACCTGATCACAGCCCGCCGCCTTGGCAAGCAAAACATTGGAAACAGCCGGATCGGTGCTGGCCAGCCGAACCCGCTTTCGGTAGTTCTGCCCTCCAGCGGGCCCGCCGCCCCCTCAATAGCGGTGAATTGCTAAGGATTTGATCTCATGCGATCACCCAAGACGCCGGCCGCCTTCGCCCAGGACCAGGTCCGCGACCTCCGGGCCTACAAGGATGCCGAGAGCGCCGTCGCGCGGATCTGCGAGATCTATGCCCGCAGCACGGAGAGGGTGCGCAAAGACTTCGAGGCGGCGACGCGCGGCGACCTCGACGGTCCGGCGCAGGAGGCCAGCTATCCCTATGTCGGGGTCGTGATCGGTCCCGAACAGCTGCGTCTGGGCGATCCCCTGGCCTACGGCAAGCTCCCCGGTGCCGACGCCTACGCGACCACGGTGTCCCGGCCCGACCTCTTCAAAGATTACTATAAAGAACAAATCGAACTTATTATTAAAAATCATAGAAGACCGGTTCATGTCGGTGTCAGCTCCCGCCCCATCCCGCTGACCTTCGTCGTCGAGGAAGCGACCGAGGGGTTGTCGGCCGAACGAATCCAGCAGCTTCGCTCCGCTTTCCCGCTGCCGGACTTGTCCGTCATCAGCGACTCGGTGGCGAACGGCACCCATGTGCCGGTACCGGGAACGCCGAAGCCTCTGGCGCTCTTTTCGGGTCCGCGCGTGGATTACTCTCTGGTTCGGCTGTTCCACTACACGGGCACCTCGCCGCTGTACTTTCAGCGTTTCGTGCTGTTCACCAACTACCAGCGCTATGTCGACGAATTCGTGACCTTCGGCCATGCGCAGGTGAGCGAAGGCGAGGAGTACGCGGCCTTCGTCGAGCCGGGCAACGTGGTCACGCCGAACGCACGTATCTCGAACCTGGAGGCCGGCGGCTGCAAGCCGCAACACCTGCCGCAGATGCCGGCCTATCACCTGATGCGCGAGGACGGCGACGGCATCACGCTGGTCAACATCGGGATCGGACCTTCGAACGCGAAGACGATCACCGATCACCTCGCCGTTCTCAGGCCCCATTGCTGGCTTATGGTGGGACACTGCGGCGGTCTGCGCGGCACCCAGCAGCTCGGCGACTACGTCTTGGCCCACGCCTACGTGCGCGGCGACCACGTCCTGGACGAGGACCTGCCCGACTGGGTACCCGTGCCGCCGATCGCCGAGGTCCAGATCGCCTTGACCGAGAGCGTCGCCAAGATCACCGGCCTGCGCGGACGCGAGCTCAAGGTCCGACTGCGCACCGGGACCATCTACACAACCGATGACCGCGACTGGGAGCTGCGCCGCGACGACCTGGCGCGGCGGTTCAACCAATCCCGGGCGATTGCCGTCGACATGGAGTCGGCCACCATCGCGGCCAACGGTTTCCGGCTGCGCGTGCCCTACGGGACGCTGCTCTGCGTTTCCGACAAACCCTTGCACGGAGAAATAAAACTGCCCGGCATGGCCAATGCCTTCTACCGCGAGCGCGTCGGACAACACCTACAGATCGGTATCCACACACTCTGCAGTCTGCGCGATGCCGGCGTCGAGACCTTGCACTCGCGCAAGCTCCGCAGCTTCGACGAGCCAGCGTTCCGCTGAGTTATCCACGCTCAGCTGTTTTCAGCAATGACTTGATTTTCATGTTTTTTCCGCGCAACAGAACGGTCGAACACGGCGCGTTCGAGCGATCGGCGACGGGAAGAGTCTTTTGCTTGGCCACACGATATTGTAGGATGCGTCTACTCGTAGCGTATATCTTGTAGGGTGAATTTGAGTCGCCGATCGACGCGGAGTCGAGCAGGCAACGGGGTTCTGGGGAATTCGTCAGCTGGGGAGACCAGGTCATGCAGGTACTGACGCTCGCTTCGCGCAAGGGCGGGTCCGGAAAGACAACGCTCGCGGGGCATCTGGCGGTTCAGTGTGAACGCGAAGGCGACGGCCCGGTTGCGATCATCGACCTCGATCCGCAAGGCAGCATCGCTGAGTGGTGGAACGTTCGGGAATCGGAAGCACCCCTCTTCGTTCGTTCCTCCCTGGAAGGTCTGCAGCATGATCTCGACGCCATGAGATCCCACGGCGTCGCCTATCTGATCATCGACACGCCACCGGCCCTCAACGATTCGATCCGCCAGATCATCGAGCTTTCCGACCTGGTCCTGATACCGACCCGCCCGAGTCCCCATGACCTGCGTTCCATCGGCGCGACGGTGGATCTGGTCGAACACGTCGGCAAGCCGCTTATCTTCGTGATCAATTCGGCGACGCGTCATGCCCGAATCACCTGCGAGACGGTCACGCTGCTCTCGCAGCACGGCCCGCTCGCCCCGTCGATCATTCACCACAGGGTTGATTTTGCCTCGAGTATGGTCGACGGTCGCACGGTAATGGAACTTCCGACGCCCGGCGCGGGCGCGGAGGAGATTGCAAGGCTGTGGGATTACCTACGCCAGAGACTGAACAACCTGAGACCTGCACCGTTGCTGCCCTTCACCGCCGCCAGGGGCGACGCCGTGGCGGTCGGTTGAGTTCGATCGGGTCCGCATGCCGCCAAGGATTTGACGAGACACAGGCCGCGCCGAGATGAAAGAGCAGAAACCGAACCGCAAGCCCGATCAGATCTTCGTGCGCAAGGGGCTGGCCACGCCCTCGCCGGGAACCGAACAGGAGCTCGAGCACCTTTCGCTCTACCAGGAGGCCGTTCGCGAGCCCGGGCGTCAGAGTCCGGCGGACCCGGTTTCCAGCGTCGAAGAGGGAACGGCCGAGGATGAAGTCGCGCCGGCGGGCAGCCTTCTCGCCGTCGATATGCGCAACCATTCGGGCCGCGCCTGGATCGAGGCCCAGAACGGCGATTTAGCGTCGTCTGATTTCTCCAGCCTGCTGCTGCGCCAGGGGAACCTGCCCCTCGACACGCCGGTTTCCGCGGACGAAAGCACGGCCAAGACATGGAAACGGCTGCGCGAAGAGTTCGGCGACGAGGCGAAGGAGAGCGAGGACGCGGTGCGCGCTCTGCCCAGCTGGTCGTCGATCAAGGAAAGCAAAGGCAAGGAGGACGCCCCGGAGAAAGCTCCGGCGCTCGAGGTAAAGGGCGGCGAGCAGAAACAGGGCCAGGACGATGATGCCGGCGAGCCGGCCTTGTTCGCGGAACCTCGTCCCGGCAAGCGCATCGATCTGGTCGCGAACGCGGAAGCCCTGAGCATGGGCGAGCCGGCGTCGCCTGCCGAACCGGGCCTCTTCGCCGAGGTGCACAACGCTCCGGAGCCCACGATTCCGGAGCCCACGACTCCGGAGCCCGTTACTCCCGGACCCACCGCTCCGGAGCCCACGGTCAGTATCGAGCCGCCCGCCGCCCCGCCTTCGCCACCGCCGTCGCACGCGGAGCCGTCCCGCGACCGCCCCGGCGTCGCCGGTGTCGCCTTGGCCATGATCGCCCTCGCCGCCGTCGGCGCGGGCCTCTGGTTCCAGTTCGGCACGGCCCGGGACGAGGCCGAGAGTCCGAGCGTCGCGGCGGTCGACAAGCCGCAGGGCACCACGCCCGCGGAAACCGCCGCGGCCGCCCCGGGGCCCGAGCCCGCCCCGGCAGAGACTCTCGCCCCCCAAACAGCGGCCGCCGGGACATCCGGCGCAACCGCCGAACCGGTGGTCGCACTATCGGATCCGGCAACGACCGAGGCCCCGGCAACGATGGAAGCGCCGCCGCCGCAGGTCACCGATGTGGTTTCCTCCCCGGCGGTCGCGCCGTCCGACGCGAGCCAACCCGCGCGGATCGAGCCCAGCTTCGACCTTGTGCGGATCGAGCCCGACGGCCAGGCGGTCATCGCCGGCCGCGCCGAGCCCTTTACCGACCTAATCATCCTCGACAACGGCGAACCGATCGGTACAGCCCGCTCCAACGCCGAAGGCGAGTGGGCCTTCATCCCGGATGAGCCCCTGCCGCCGGGCGAGCACCAGATCGCCATGGTGGTGAACACGCCCCAGGGCGAAGTGATCCTGCGCGATCCACGGCTGAGCGCCGACACCGCCGAGGGAGCCGCGCCGACTGTCCAGGAAGCGCCGAACGCCGCCGGCGATCTGGCGGCACTCGACCAGGCCGGCGGCGCGCAAGAAGTCTTGTCGGAACCGGGCAGCCCGCCGGTTCCACGGTCCAAGCCAGAGACCGTGATCGCCCGCACCTTGCCGCCCTACGGCGTACAGCTCTCGTCCAACACGAGCCGGCAATCGGCCGAGGTCGTCTGGCGGGAGCTGCAGCTCAAGTATCCCGATCTTCTCGGCGACAAGACCCTGATGATCCAGGAGGTCCAGCTCGACCAGAGCGGCACGCGCTTCCGGGTTCAGACGGGCTTGTTCGACGACCTGGCCTCGGCGCGAAAGCTGTGCCAGGCCTTCGCCGAGCGTCAGCAGGAATGCCTGGTGTTCAAGCGCTGACCAGGCCCTAGAGCAGATCCGGGTTTGACTGAACCGCTTCAGGCGCTTAATCAAACCCGGTGAATCTGCTCTAACTCAATGATGTAGATCCGGCCTCAGAACAAAATGCGCCAGGGCTCTTCCTGGCGCCCCGGCTCGCCGCCGAGGACCCGTTCCTCAGGCAGGCGCACGAGGAAGCGCGCGCCGGCACCCTCGTTGCTCTCGACCACCAGGACGCCGCCGTGGAGTTCGGCGAGGGATTTGGTGATGGCGAGACCGAGACCGGTGCCCTCCGTTCCCGGGCCGGACCGCGCCTGCCCGAAACGGCTGAGGATCTTCGGTATCTCGCTCGACTTGATGCCGACACCGGAGTCCCGCACCTCGAGCTCCGCGGCGCCGCTCTCGGCAATACGAAAGCCGACGAAGACCCGGCCGCCTTGGGGCGTGAACTTGACCGCGTTGCCGAGCAGGTTGAGCACGATCTGACGCATCTTGGGCGGATCGACATGGAGCTCCGGCGCATCACGCGCCGCGTCCAACTCCAGCCTCAGCCTTCTCTTGTCGATCTCGGGCTTCAGCATGCGACAACAGCTTTCGATCAGCTGCGCCATGTCGACCGGCTCGCAGGACAGGTCCTCCTTGCCCGCTTCGATCCGCGAGAGATCGAGCATGGCATTGACCAGGTCGAGAAGGTGCTGGCCGCTCTCGTGGATGTCGTTGGCGTAGGCTCGGTACCGCTCCGTGTCCTCCGTGCCCAGCACGCCGCTGCGCATGGCGTCGGAGAAGCCTAAGATCGCGTTCAGGGAGGTGCGCAGCTCGTGGCTCATGTCGGCCAGAAAGGCTGATTTGGCCCGGCTCGCCTGTTCCGCCTCGGCGCGGGCGGACAGCGCCCACTCCTCGTTCCGCAGCAGGTCGGTGACGTCGCGGCCGATGCCGCGATAGCCGTTAAAGCCGCCGTCCGCCGAGAACAGCGGCCGGCCGCTGATCAGAAACCGCCGACGGCCCTCGACCTCGTGGCGCCAATCGACGGCCGCGTCGCGCAACTCCTCCCGCGCCCGAACCGCAATCTTCGCCGCTTCGTCCAGCCCCCAGGCCTCGGCAAAGTCCGACCCCAGGGTGTCTTCGCGGCGCCGTCCGGTGATCTGCGTATAGCCGTCGGAAAGCGCGGTGAGGCGCAAGGCCTGATCAGCCTCCCAATGCCAGAGTTGGCCGAGATCGGCGATCTCGCCGATCGCGCGGTCCAGCTCGGCTATGCGCTCGGGATCGCCTATGTCCCGCTGCAGTTCACAACCGGTGCCTCTGTAGCCGGCGAAGGCACCCGCGGCGTCGAACGCGGGCACGCCGCTCAGCGAAATGCGCCGCCCGTCGCCCGAGACCAGCGGCAGCACCAGGCCGCGGAACGGCTTGCGTCGGTTCAGCCGAGAAACCAGCTCTTCTTCGGCGTCAGCGCAGATCGACGCGAGCGGCTGCCCGCAGAGGAGATCGGGCGGCGTGCCAAGGACGCGCAGGATACCATTGGAAACGTTTACATAATTGAGATCGCGGTCAGTTTCCCACTGCCAGTCGACAGACGCGCGGAGGCAGTCCCTGCTCCGTGTCTCCGAAGCAGCCTGTCTGCCGCCCCGGGGCGACAAGGCCTGGGGCAGGCTTGCCGCGCGCGACCCCTTCTGCATGCCCTTCTCCGGCGGTTCCCCCTTCGCGCATTCTGTCACCTCCACCTGCGCGGTCATAGCCCGCATTTCCCGGAATAGCGGATTCACGCACCGACTTAGGATCGGGGCGTGATCTCAAGTCTCACACGCGGATCTGCTCTAGGCCGAGGCGCAGCGCGATGAAGAGGCCGACCGCGACCAAGACGGCCGCCACCAGACGTTGGAGCAGCGCCGGAGCGACCAGGTGCGCCAGGCGGGCACCGGCGAAGACGCCGAGCATAAGTCCCGCGGCAATGGCAAGGGCGACGGCCAGGTCGATGGAGCCATAGAGATAGTTGCCGAGGCTCGCGGAGGCCGAGATTGGCACCTGGATAACCTGGCTCAAGCCGACCGCGGCGAGGGCCGGAACCTTGAGGAAAACCAGCAGCGGTACGAGGATCAGTGGTCCGCCCGTCCCGGAGAGCGCCGATCCGACGCCGGTGACCGCGCCGATCGCGGCTAGCGCTACGGGCGGCAACCGGCGCTCGGCAGCTTGCCCGTCCGGGCGCGCCCGAAACGCGTTGATCCCGGCCAGGACGATCAGGACCGCGATGAAAACCTCGAGCGCCAGGGACGAGACCGAGGCCGCGGCGGTGGCGCCGAGGAAAGCACCGGCTGCGGCACCGAGGAAGAGCCAGGCGGCGGCGCTCCATTGGATCGTCTTGCGGCGGGCGTAAGCCCAGGCCCCGACCGCGCCGCTGAAGAGATAGCTGAGCATGGCCGCCGAGATTGCCTGGTACACCTCGAGCCCGAGGACATAGGTGAGCATGGGCACCAGGAGCACACCGCCGATCCCGACGCCACCGATCAAAAGGCCGACGAATACGCTGAGCGCGGCGACCAGAGCGAGCAGCAAAGGTTCCACAGGCCGTAAAGCCCCTCCCAGGGTCCCGGAGAGGGAACAACGACTGCCTGCCAATGGCAAGGTCTGGGGGAAGCGGCGCTAGCCGCCCGGACCGGCTATTGCACCAAGCGGAGGTGCTGGACCGGCTTGCGGAAGACACAGATGACCTGCCCGATCCGAAAGCCCCACTTGGTCACCTCGGCCCGGTTGATTAGCACGCCGTCGTTCTGCAGGACCATCCAGTCCTTGAACGTCACCGTCCAATCCCGACCACCGACCGGGAGCGCGAAGCTGTAGTTCCAGGCGAAAGTGTTGTCCACGACGCGCCCTACCGCCTCACCGATTACGCCTTCCGCACGGCCCCGGTAGATCCCGTCGTCGAGCTTGTCGATCGTCCAGGTGCGCCGCTCGGTCTCCCCGTCTTCGTAGGTGAAATCCTCGACCAGCGTCAGGGTCTTTCCGTCCCAGCTGCCGAGGGCATCCACGTCGAACTGCCGCCTTAGCTGTCCGAAGCGGTCCTGGAACACGCCGCAGGCCTTTAATGGCCCAACGAAGTAGCGCTCCAAGTCCAGACGGAGGGCGTTGGTAGTAACGGTAGTATTGTGTGCTAGCTGTGCCATTTTCTTATTGCGCTCGACATCGCCATCGGGTTGAAAATGATTATCAATTCCGTTACGGCCCGTCCGGGAGGATGGATCACCCGTGGACAGCCGAGACCAGACCCGCCATCCAGGTGTCGTCGCCTGGGACCTCGACGGCACCCTGATCGACAGCGCGCCAGACATCGCGGCCGCCCTGAACCGGGTCCTGGCCGAGACCGGCTGCACGACCTTCACGCTCGACCAAGTCCGGACCATGATCGGCGGCGGCGTCCCCACCCTGATCGCGCGGGCGCTTCAACGCGGCCGATGCTCCGGATCCCGGCCCGATCCGGACGTCCTCGCGGCCCGTTTCCTCACCGTCTACACGGCGGCGGCGACGCGCGAGACGCGCCTGTTCGATGGCGCCGCGGCGGTGCTCGACAGCTTGTCCGGTGCTGGCTACCGCCACGCGCTCTGCACCAACAAGCCGGCCGCCATCGCACGGGAAATCCTGGCCCATTTCGGCATCCTCGATAGCTTCGACGCCTTGGCCGGCGGCGACACGACTCCCTTCAAAAAGCCGCACCCGGCGCCCCTGGAAGCCTGTCTCGCGCAGGTCGGCGCCCGGCCGGGCGACGCCGTGGTAATCGGTGATTCGCCGGCCGACTTCGAGCTGGCCCGGGCCGCGGGCGTCCCAATCATCATGGTCACCTTCGGCTACAGCCAGGTCCCGGTGGCGGAGCTCGGCGCCGACGCCCTGGTCGAACGGCTCGCGCTGGTCCCAGAGGCGCTCGCGACGCTCGGTCGATAGCGGAATTGCCAGGGCGCGGCCCGAAAGCTTACGTTAAACTTACTGCTCTATTCGACTCCGACGAATCCCATGGACCCGATCGATACCCTTACCTCCGGCTTCCGCGCCTTTCGCAACGGTTGCTTCCAGGACAAGCGGGCGACCTACGAGCAGCTGGTCGACCGCGGCCAGCGGCCCAAGGTCGCCCTGATCGCCTGCTCGGACTCGCGGGTCGATCCGGCCCTCCTTCTTCAGGCCGACCCTGGCGAGCTCTTCATCATCCGCAACGTCGCCAACCTTATCCCCCCGTTCGAGACCGAGGGGGCCTACCACGGCACCAGCGCCGCGCTCGAGTTCGCCGTCGAGCATCTGAAGGTCGGCCACATCATCGTGATGGGCCACTCGCACTGCGGCGGCATTAAAGCGCTGTTCGACAGGCCGGCGGAGGGCGAGGGCCACCAGGGCTTCATCGCGCCATGGATGAGTCTGGTCGAGTCCGCCTATCGGCGGGTGGAGGGCACCATGCCCGAGGCCTCGCTGGCCGAGAAGGCGCGGGTCTGCGAGCAAAGCGCCGTGCTGGTCTCGCTCGAGAACCTCATGACCTTCCCGGCGATCCGCGAAGGGGTCAAGGCGCGCCGCCTGCGCCTGCACGGCTGGTTCGTCGACATCCGCGACTGCGACCTGCAGATCTTCGACCCCGCCGACCAGGCCTTCAAGTCGGTGACGTAGCGGCGCCGGCTCAGGCCGCCGGCTTCCTCGCCACGAGGAACAGGGTCCTGCCGTCGCCCTGCTGCCAATCCCGCGCGATCGCGAAGCCGGCGCGCGTCATGCTGTCCCGCAGGGCCTGCGCCGTGAAGACCTTCACAAGGGGAATCATGCCGAGAGCGCTGCCAAGCGGGGCGACATACCCGAACCACCGCATCGAGTCGCCCAGGCAGGCCGTGCTGGTGACGAAGATTCCGCCGGGCTTCAGCATGCGGTGGACCTTCTCGATCGCGGCCTCCCGGTCTTCCAGCAGGTGCAGGATACTGAGCCCCAGGACGCCGTCGAAGCTCTCGTCCGGCGCCGAGAACCCGGCGATGTCCGACTGCTCGAAGGTCAGGTTCTCGACCTTCGCATACTCCGCCTTGCGTCTCGCGATCTCGATCATCTTCGCGGAGATGTCGATGGCGTGGATATGCTTCACGTGAGGCGCGTGGATGATGGCGGTGGACCCGGTACCGCAGCCGAACTCCAAGAGCACCATGTCGGGTCGGAGGTACTCGCGCGTGACCGCGAGCTTCTTCTGGTAGGCCGCTTCGTCGGCCACGGGCTTACGCGCGTAGCGCTCGGCGATCCGGTCCCAGAACCGGGCGGATCGTGCCATGAACACCCCCGACGATCGGCGCGCAGAAAACGTCAGGCCGTCAGCCGCATCCCGGCGCCCTGAAGGTCCGGCGCCTTGTGGAACTTGCCGTCCTTCATGATGGCGACGATGCGCTTCTGGTCCTGGAGAATGCGCACGTCGGTCAAGGGGTCGCCGTCGACCAGCAGCAGATCGGCCAAGTAGCCCTCGCGGATCAGCCCCAGCTCGTCGCCCATGCCCATAATCTGCCCGCCGTAGAGCGTGCCCGCCTGGATCGCCTGCATCGGCGTGAAGCCGATCATGTCGACGAAGTACTCGAGGTCCTTGGCGTTGGTGCCCAGAGGCGTCCAGGCGAAGCCGTAGTCGCCGCCGATCAGCACCCGAATGCCGCGCTTGTGCATGGCCTTCATGCTCTCGATGGCATGCTCCAGCTCGCGCTCGTAGGCGATGGTGATCGGCGAGCCGGGCTTGATGCCCCATTCGCCGGCGTTGCGCGCCGTGTTGATCAGCCAGGCGATGCCCGGCGCGACGAAGTGCTTTTCCTTGTTGGCCTCCAGCATATCGAGGGTCTCGGTATCGGTGAAGGAGGCGTGGTAGATGTAATCGATCCCGTGGCGCACGCACTGCTGGATCGATCCGGCCGAGCGGGCGTGGGCGGCCAGCGTCTTGCCGCGCCGCCGGGCCTCGGCGACCGCGATGGCCACCTCCTCCTCCGACATCTGGGTTACCTCCGCCGGCATGCCGGTGATCTCCTCGCCCGAGAGGTTGAGTTTGATCGTGTCCACGCCCCACTTGATCAGGCGGCGCACCTCGCGGCGCACCTCTTCCGGCCCCGAGACCACGATGCCTAGATTGAGGCCCTCGTCGGGGATGTGCGGCAGGGTGGCGTCGCCGAGCCCGCCGATCACGGTGATCTCCGGCCCGGCGGCGGTGTAGCGAGGACCCGGAAAGCGCCCCTCGTTGATCGCGTTGCGGATGACCACGTCGAGACGCGGCTTGGCCGCCGCCGCGCCGCGGCCCGCCGTGAAGCCGGCATCGAGCACGAGCTTGGCCATCTCGACGCAGGAGAGAACGTGCTCCTCGACCGGCATCATCTGGATCGGATCGATGCCCGGCGCGTTGTTCCAAGAGAGGTGCAGGTGCGCGTCGATCAGGCCCGGCATGAGGGTCATCCCGCGGCCGTCGATCCGTTGCCCGCCGTTGCCGCCCCAGCCGTAGCCCCCGGTCGAGCGGTTGATCGACTTGATCCGGTTGCCGACGATGCCGACGTCGCCGCTGTAGGGCGGCTCGCCCGTGCCGTCGAGTATCCGCACATTGCTGAAGACGAGCTCCGGCTCGCCGTTGCCCATCCCGGGGCTCCCGCCCCACCCGCCAAAGCTCGTGTCCGCCATGATCTGCCTCCCTTTCCCGCCGCGCCTAGCGCGCGGCCTGCTCGAGATGGTTGCGTAACAGCTCCGCCGATCGTTCCGGCGCCTCGATCATTATCCAGTGGGCCACCGCGGGCATGATTTCGAGCGCGGCCCCGGCAATCCTCTGCTGCAGGTCCCCGGCCATGGCGACCGGTGCCACGGGATCGGCCTCGCCGGCCACCAGCAGGGTCGGGCAGCCGATAGCGGCATGGTCGGCCGCGGCGCAGGCGCTCAAGGCCCGGCAGTGCGCAGCATAGCCCAGGGGATCCTGACGCGAGACACTTTCGCGCACGAAGGCCTTGGCGACCGGATTGCGGCGCCGCGACGCCGCTGCGACGCTGGCCGTGGCGACCGCCTCGGCGATCCCCGCCATGCCCTCGGCCTGCGCCCGCTCGGCGCGCTCCTTCAGCGCCTGGCGGGCCGCGGCCGGCGGCTCGAGGATCGGGCCGAAGAGGGTCAGGCCGTTCACGAAACGCGGATGCTCCGCCGCCAGGTATTGGCAGATCAGGGTGCCCATGGAATGGCCGACGAGATGGGCGCGTTCGACCCCGGCCGAGCGGACCAGGTCCCAGAGCGACGCGGCCAGCCCCTTGAGGCCGTCCAGTCCGGGCCGGAGCGGCGAGCGCCCGGCCCCCGGTAGGTCGGGACGCAGCACGCGGTAGCCCCCAAGCACGTCCATCAGCGTCTCGAAGGAATTGGAGCTGCCGCCCAGGCCGTGCACCATGACCACCGCCGGGCCCTCGCCGGCGTCCTCCATGACCATGCTGCCGAGCCTGAGATCCGCCACGGGTCAGATCGCCTCCACCCGGTTCCCCAGCACGCCGATGCCGCCGATCTCGATCCGCACCCGGTCGCCCGGCACGAGGTACTTCGGCGGCTCGAAGCCGATCCCGACGCCGGCCGGCGTGCCGGTCGCGATGACGTCGCCGGGCTGCAGCGTGATCCCATTCGACAGCGCGGCGATGATGGCCGGCACGTCGAAGATCAGCAGACTGGTGTTCGACTCCTGGCGCAGCTCGTCGTTGACCCAGCAGCGCACCGGCGTGTCGGCGAGGTCGAGCTCGTCGGCGGTCACCGCCCAGGGCCCCATGGGGCAGAAGCTGTCCTGCGACTTGCCGATCAGCCACTGGCTGTGCAGCCCCTGGAGGTCGCGGGCGGTGACGTCGTTGATGATGGTGTAGCCCCAGACGTGGTCCATGGCCTCGGCGGCCGCTATGTTGCGCCCTGCCTTGCCGATGATCACGGTCAGCTCCGCCTCGTAGTCGACCGCGGTCGAGACCGCCGGGTCCATCAGGATCGGCGCGCCTGGACCGGTGACGCTCTCCGGGACCTTGGAGAAGATGATCGGCGCCGGAGGCACCGCGCCCTTGGCGGCGGAGCTGTCGAAGCCGGAGGCGGCGAACTCCTGGGCATGGTCGTGGTAGTTCTTGCCGACGCAGAAGACGTTGCGCCGCGGCCGCGGGATCGGCGCGGCCAATGCGACCGCGTCGAGCGGCAAGGGCTCGCCGGCCGGCGACACGTCGGCGCCGATCAGGCAGGCGACCCCCTCGGTCGCCACGCGCTCGGCCGGCGCGGCCAGCGGGGTTATCCGCTCGCCGTCAATCTGGCCGAGCTGGCGCGCGCCGTTCCAATCGAAGACCGCGAATTTCATCTGAGTTACCTCGTCAATCGGGAACCAGGATGGTCGACGCCGTGGTCCGCCGCCCCTCCAGGGCGCGGTGCGCGTCGGCGGCGGCGGCGAGCGGGAAGCGCTGGCCGATCTCGACGGTGACGATGCGCCGCGCGATGGCGTCGAACAGCCGCTCGGTGATCGCCGCGACCTTCTCGGGCGTGTCCGTGTAGTGGGCGAAGTTGGGCCGCGAAACGGTTGCGGAATTGTTTGCAAGCGACCCGATGTCCCAGTCGCCGATCGGACCGGAGGCCTGGCCGTAGCTGACCAGGTGCCCGCAGGTGGCCAGCGCCGCGACGGAATGGGCGAAGCTGTCGCGGCCGACGGCGTCGAAAATCAGATCGGCGCCGCGCCCCTTGGTCAGCGACCGCACCTGCTCCTCCAGGCTGGCCGCGCCGGGCAGCACGACGTGGTGCGCGCCCGCCGCGCGCGCGATCCGAGCCTTCTCCTCGCTCGAGGTCGCGCCGATCACGGTCGCACCCAGATAGTTCGCCCACTGGCAGAGCAGCCGCCCGACGCCGCCGGCCGGCGCATAGACCAGAACGGTCTCGCCACGGCGGAGCGGGTGCACGCGGTGCAGCAGGAACTCCGCCGTCATGCCCTTCAGCAGACCGGCCGCGGCCGTCTCGTCGTCGATGCCGTCGGGCAGCGCGACGACCAGGGCGGCGTCGATGGTCCTCAGCGTCGCATAAGCCCCGACCGGGGGACAGGCGTAGGCGACCCGTTGGCCTGGCGACAGGTGGCGCACGCCCGGGCCAACGTCGTGCACGACGCCCGCCGCTTCCATACCGAGCGCGCCCGGCGGCGTCACGAGGTCGAAATAACCGGTCCGGCAGTAGACGTCGATATAGTTGACGCCGATCGCCGTCTGGCGGATCCGGACCTCGCCCGGCCCCGGCGGTGGAACCGAAATGGGCGCCGCCCGCAGCACTTCCGGACCGCCGTAGCGGTCGATCACCAAGGCCGTGCCGTCCAGGGCGCCGTTCGTGGCGGTCGCGCGCGGCGGCGCGCCGGAGACGCCCGGCTGGCGTTCGACGCGGGCGCGGACCGCTTCGAAGCCGGCCTCATAGACTCCCTCCGCGACCAGCTTGGCCAGCTCCCCTTCCCGTCCGGCCGGCGCCTGGAAGCGGGAGGACCAGGACCAGAAGGTGCGGTCGCCGTCGGTCACCGGCTTGAGCGACAGTTCGGCGACGTAGTCGGTCAGCGGCACCTCGCTCTCGACGATGGTGTAGCGCAGGCTCCGGTCCTTGTCGGAGATCGCTAGGAGCTGCTCGCGCAGCTGCTCGCCGCTGGTCAGCACGAAGTTGCGCACGGCGCCCACCTCGTCGGTTCGTTTGCCGGCTTCCAGGTCGCTGCGCTCGACCGCCGGGTGCCAGCGGTCGTGCCCGTTGAAGTCCCGCAGGATCTCCCAGACCGCCGCGACCGGGGCGTCGATTACCGTGCTGCGGGAAACCGTGACCATCTCAGCCGCCGAAGCGCGCCTTCAGGGAGTCGAAGCCGCCCTGGAAGACTCCCTGGCCGATCAGCTCGACCAGCTCCGCCTCGCGCTCGGGCGCGCAGTCGAACTCGGCGGACCACTCGGCGAAGGTCCTGCCGCCGTCGGTGACCGGCGTCAGCTTGAGGGTCGCGACGTAGTTCTCGACCCCCATGGGGCTCTCCAGGATTGAATAGGTGCAGCTCAGGTCGTAGTCGGAGAGCGCGAGCAGCCGCTCGCGGATGAACCCGCCGTCCTTCAGCCGGAAGGCGCGCACGCAGCCGACCTGATCGGCCGGCGCACCGCCCTCGATCCGGCTCTCCTCGATCGCCGGGTGCCAGTCGGGCAGCCCGTTGAAGTCGCGGATCGCCGTCCAGACCCGCTCGGCCGGCGCCCCGACCACCGACGAGGTATAGACCCGCGCCACCCTAGTACCCCCTATCAGGATTAGGTGCGCCGTCTGATTGCCGAGGCGCTTGTCCGGCTAGGGGGGCGTAGCCCCGGCGCTGCGCGCGGGGTGAAAGCGATGCCGAAGCATCGGTGAGCGCCGCTGACGACGTCGGGCGGGCGCCTCGGCAACCCCGCGGGCGCGTTATCAAGGCTTTCGGCCCCGTTGAGACCAATGGGGGTCGCGCGGCCCTTGTGATGGCC